>JASFOZ010000174.1:0-8025 GCA_050116255.1 Desulfarculaceae bacterium | reverse complement strand
CCGGATACTAAGGCGGGATTGGCCGTGGCCTCGAACATCACCGAGGCCAGGCCCCGGCCGTGCACCGCCGGCGGCCCCTGCCAGGGCACCTTGGACATACCCTCCCACAGAGCCAGCATGGGGCGGCAGGCGATATTATCCAGCTCTACGTACTTGCCCTCCACCTCCTGATAAAAGCCGTCGTCCAGGTTGATGATCCACCATTGCATGGGCCGTCCGTGGTAGAGCTGCTTGGAGGAGCGCTCGGGGAAGTGGTGACGCTTGCCGAAGCTGAACATCTCGTGCACGGACTTCTCATGGCAAAAGCGGGTGAGGTCATGCAAAGTCTGGGCGGCCTTGGGCTGGAAATCCGGCGAGTCCGGATTCAATAGGGTAAGCGGGGTCACCAGGGCGGCGGCCTTTTCCAGGGTGTGGTAGACCGGACTCCCCACCATGAGGTTGGGCCTGGCCGGAGCCTGGGCCAGGAGCTCCGCGACCTTGCCCTGATAGAGGGCCCGGCCCTCGGCGTCCACCGTCACCTCCTGGCCATTCTTCAGCCCGGCCATGGCCTTTCCCAGGCCCATAAGCGCCGGCACCCCGAACTCCCGGGCCACATTGGCCAGGTGCCCGGCAACTCCTCCCTGGGCGGTCACCACTGCTGCGGCCCGGCCCAAGAGCGCGGCCAGCCGGGGCTGGGGGGTTTCGGCAGCCAGTACAGCCCCCTGAGGAAAGGCCAGGGCGTCACTGTCTTTTCGCACCCAATACACCGGCCCCGCCGCTGATCCCGGACTGGATGTCACTCCTCCGGTGAAGAGCGCCTCCGCCCCTTCCACCGTCCGGCGCTTCTCGCCGGTTGGAGCATCCCGTTGCTGCAAGGGCCGGCACTGAAGGATCATCAGCCGCCCGTCCTCGGCCAGGGCCCACTCCACGTCCTGAGGCGCACCGTAGTGCTTCTCCAGCCGCAGCGCCGCCTCGGCTACGGCCAGGGCCTGCTCCGGGCTAAGCGATGGCTGGGCCGCCTCAGGGCCGGACACATCCAGGCGGCACACCCCCTCGTCCGGGTAACACCTAAACTGGTGCTCCTTGGACGCCACCTTCTGCTCGGCAATGGCCAGAGGTTCACGCTCCACCACGAACTCATCGGCCTCGGCCTCGCCGTCCACCACACCCTTGGGCAGGCCCCAGGCCGAGTGCAGAAAAATACGCTGGTTGCGGATATTCATAGGGTCACGGGTATAGGCCACCCCGCCGGCCACCGCCTCTACCATGGCCAACACCCCCACGCACATTACCACCTCGTCGTCGGGAATACCCCGGCCCAGGCGGTAGGTCATGGCCTGAGGGCTGTAGAGGCTGGCCACCACCTCCCTATAGGCCAGGGCCAGGTGTTCGGGCCGCACGTTAAGCTGGCTGCGGTACTGGCCGGCAAAGGAGGCGCCGGCCGCATCCTCTCCCAAGGCGCTGGAGCGTACTGAGACGGTTATTCCGGGACGGCTGTGCTGTTCCAATCCGGCGTAGGCCTCTTCCATGGCCTCCACCAGTTGCCGGGGGAGCTCGGCCTTGACTATGAGCTGCATTATCTCGCTGGAAAGCTTGAACACGCCTTCAGGCTGCTCAGGGTCAAAGGCGGTGATGCGCCGGGCGATCTCCTCGTCCAAGCCATGGTGGCTAAAGAAAAGGCGCTGGGCCTGACCGGTGAGTATGAAGCCCGGCGGCGAATCCAGGCCCACCCGGTTCATCACCTCGCCCAGGTTGGCCATCTTGGCGCCCACGGCGTCGGCCTGTTCCTTACCCACCTCGGCCAAGCCCAGGGTCAGCGGCCCTCCGGGCTCAGGCGGATTTCGGTCCAGCTCTGCCTGCAACGCCTCGCGCAGCTCTTGGAAGCGGGCCTCCAGCCCGGGATAGCGGCCCGGAGCCAGGCTCTCCAAGGAGCGGGCCATCTGGTGGACATTGACCGAGGTGGCGGTACAGCGGCTTTTAATAAATGACATGCCAAAGGGGCGGTCGCCGCCCAGCGCCTGTTCCATCTCGCTCATGAGTTCCAGGGCTTTGTTGTTGGCGGCCAGGAGCAAGTGGAATTGGCGGTGGCGTTCCTTAAAGGCGGTGCGCAGTTCGGCAATCTCTTGGGAACTGAGCTGGGGCTGATTCTTTCTGCCGAACAGCCGCTTGAGAGCGTTGAGCACGGGCTAGCCGCTCCGGTTTCGGGCTGCTGTTCGGAGGGCTTCCATGCGGGCCACGCGCAGGCTCCTGGCCTGGTGGGCATCCTGGATTTTATAGACCAGCTCGTCGATGGCCACGGGCTTGAGCAGGTAGTCGAAGGCACCCCTGGCCATACCCTCGGCCGAGGCCTCCAAGTCGGCGTGGCCGGTGAGCATGATGACCTCCACCAATGGATGGTGGTGCTTGATCTCCTTGATGGTGGTGATACCGTCCATGCCCGGCATCTTCACATCCAGGACCACCACCTCCACCGCCTCCCGCTCCAGGGTCGCCAGAGCCTCTTTGCCGCTGGTGGCAGTATGAACCGTCAGTTTGCGCAGGGCGAGACGTTTGGCCAGGGTTTCCAGAAAGTCGGCCTCATCGTCCACCAAAAGGATTTTGATGCCGTTATCGCTCATGACTTCACGCTCCCCCGGGGCAACCGCATCCGGAACAAGGCGCCTTTCCCAGGAGCGCTCTCCACCTCCAACCTGCCGCCCAACTCCTCCACAATGCTCCGGCTCACGCTGAGCCCCAAACCGGTGCCGGTCTCGACCGGTTTGGTGGTAAAGAAGGGTTCGAATATGCGCTCCAGATTTTCCGCCGGAATACCCGGGCCGTCATCGGCTACTTCTATCACCGCCTCTTCGGGGCCGCCGCCCAGGATAATCTCGACTTTGCCTCCTTCGCCGCCGGCCTGGATGGCGTTGGTCACCAGGTTAAGGAGAACCTGCCGGAGCAGATAGGGGTCCACCAGAATTTTGGTCTCTCCGCCCTCTGCACATATTCTAACCTCTATCCCCGCATGGGCCGCGGGTTTTTTGGTTAGCTCCACCACTTCACCGGCCAGGTCGGCGAGGTCTATTTCTTTGATCACCGCCTCGGTGCTGCGGGCGAAGGAGAGCAGGCGCTGGCTGATGCGCCGGGCCCGGTCTACACTGGCCTCGGCCTTATCCAGGGCCAACAAAAGTTTGTCACGAAAATCCGCTTCCATATCCTGGCGCTTTCCGGCTAAGGTGCGGGCAAAGCCCACTGACTCGGCGATGATGGCCAAGGGGTTTCTAAGTTCGTGGGCAATGGAGGCGGCCAGGGTGCCCAAAGCCGCCAGGCGGTCGGCGGCGGTCATGCGCTCAGCCATCTTATGGCCGAAGCTCCTGGCGTCAACTGGTTGGGCCTGGCCCCGGGCCTTTTCCGCCGCCGCCCTTATTTTCTCGCTGAGCCGGTCTATGCTCACCGGTTTAGTGAGATAGTCGAAAAAACCGAGTTGCATGCCGGCCAGGGAGGCCTCCAAGTCGGCGTGGCCGGTAAGCATGATCACCTCCACCCCTTGATAGCGGCGCTTTATCTCCTTGAGAACAGCCACCCCGTCCATACCCGGCATACCCACGTCCAGAACCGTCACCTCGGCCCTGCTTTTTTCCAGAGCAGCCAGGGCCTCCGGACCGCTGGCGGCGCAGGTTACCTCAAAGCCTCGCAATCTAAGGCGCTGGCCCAAGGACTCCAAAAAATCGCGTTCATCATCCACCAGCAATACTTTGGGCTCGGTCACGGCCTATCCCTCGTCCGCCTAGCCGCTCGCACCGGGCCGCCGGTTCGCGGTCCGGCGCCATTTGAGGGCATCCTCTACTTTTTCGATAAGTTGGGGCAGCTTCACCGGCTTGACCAGGTAGGCGAAGGCACCCAAGCTCAAACCCTCCATGCCCGCCTCGGCCGAGCCATGGCCAGTGAGGATTACCACCTCCACTTGGGGATGGCTTTTCTTTATGCGCCTTAGCACCTCCATACCGTCCATACCCGGCATTTTAAGGTCCAGCACCACTACTTCGGGTAGGTCATCTTCCAGGCTGGCCAGAGCGGCCTGACCATCGGCCACTCCCAAAGCCTCAAAGCCTCTTATCCGGAGCCGGGCTACCAGGGCGTCCAGAAAGTCTATCTCGTCATCTACGACCAGCACTTTGGGACTACCCATCGCTCAACCTCCTTTGCCGGGTTCAGGCCGCGGGCAGGCTCACGTAGAAGGTGGCGCCCCGGCCGGGAGTGCTTTTAAAGGTCAAAGTGCCGCCCAGCTTCTGCATGATCGAGTGGCTTATGGACAACCCCAGGCCGGTGCCTTCTCCCGGCTCCTTGGTGGTGAAAAACGGATCAAAGACGCTGTCGGCCACCTCATCGGGGATGCCCGGCCCGTTGTCCGCTATGCTCACCATGACCATGCCGTCTTCTTGCCAGCTTTTGATATCTATACTGCCACCCTCGCTTACAGCGTCCAGGGCGTTGTTCAGGAGGTTTAGAAATACCTGTTGCAGTTGGGCCCGGTCGCTCTGGATGGTCGGCAAATCAGGGGCCAGCTCGCGGGAAACATCCACCCTTTTCAATATAGCCTCCTTCTCCAGGAAGGAGAAGGCTTCTTCCAGCACCTGATTGACTTCTATGGCGTCCAGGTGAGGCTCCATGCGCCGGGCGAAGCCCAATAGCCGATGGGTTACCCCGCGCACCCGTTCCACGTGGCCCTGAATCTTGGTCAGATTCTCCCGAAAGAGACCGGCGTACTCGCTCTCCTTCAGCTTTTCGTCCTGGGCGGCCACGTCTTCCAGGAGCCCGGCCAGCTCACCGATGGCAGCCAAAGGGTTGTTTATCTCGTGGGCCACACCCGCAGCCATGCGGCCCAAGGATACCAATCTTCCCGAGTGAGCCAGTTGGGCGTCCAAGGCGCTGCGCTCGGCGTCCTGGGCCTCCAAGCGGCGCACCATGAGCCGTACCAGGAAGGTGATGGAGGCGGCAATGAACAGAGTGGCCACCGCTAAAACCGCCAGTTCCACCTCCCGGGCCAGGTTAATGAGCCCCAGGGCCTCCGCCGGATCCTGATCGATGACCAAAAGCCAGTCGTTGCCCGCCAACCAGGCAAAGGCGGTAAGGAGCCGCTTGCCGCCTGGGCCGTTACGATCCACTACGTTTACGCCCCGGGGCACCCGGGCCATATCCAGTTGCGACTTTTGCATGATAGACCCTCCGAAGCGCGGAGGGGTCTGATAGCGGCCTTGGGCGTTGACAATATAAGCGTCGCCGCGTTCGCCCAACTGGGCGCTGCGTACCAGGCGGGTGAACACGTCCGAATCAATGGTGGCGCGGAGTATCCAGGACTGCTTGCCGGCCGGATGCTTCACCGCCACCACAAAGTGAGGGGTGCCTCTAAAACCCATGAAGACATCACTTATATAAAATCCCCGAAGCATAGTCTGTTGAAACCACTTGGCGTCGGAGTAGTTACGGTCCTCCAGGGGATAGGGTCCCACATAGTCCAGGTGGCGGCCCTCGACCCCGATGACGCCCAGATCCAAAAAGGACCAAGAGTGGCGGTTTAAAAGCCGGAACACCTGCTCTAGTCTGCCGGGCTCGGTGAGTTGGGCCCGGCTGGAAGTGTAGGCCAGGACCTCCAGCATGGAGGTCCGCTCGTCCAGGAAAAGCCTGATGGCACTCACCCGGTTCAGCGCCAGGTTGCGGAGTTCGGCCCGGATCTGCTTCTCCTGAATATTGGAGAAGTACATATAGATGCCTGCGCCCAAAAGATAGAGCGGAACCAGGGCCAGCAACAGGGCAATGAGGGTCATACGGCGGCCCAGCCGGCGGTAGGCGCTACCCATCAGGCGCCCTCCCCTTCAACCCCGGCGGCAAGGGCCCGCTCAGGCAGACGATCCGGAAGCGGCGGCCGCGTGGGAATCGCCAGCCGGAAGGTGGCTCCCGCACCCACCTGGCTATCCACCTCCAGCCGCCCCCCCATACGCCCGGCCAATCCCTGGCACACACTGAGGCCCAGCCCCGCGCCCTGGTCCGGCGCCTTGGTGGTGTAGAAGGGCTCAAAGATGCGGGCCCGGCTCTCCTGGGGAATCCCCGGCCCCTGGTCTGTGACGGTGAACACCGCCTCATCGCCGGCGGCGCCCACCCCTGCCGTAACCTTTCCCCCAAGGGGCGAGGCCTGCACCGCGTTGGTGAGCAGGTTAACCAGTATCTGGCGAAGGCCCTGGGGATCGGCCCATAAGGCCAGACCATTGACGCCAATCTGGCTTTCCAGCTCCACTCCATGCTGGGCGGCGACAGGGCGCACCAGCTCCACCGCTTCCGACAGAATCCTGGCGGCATCCAACTCCCGGATATCCCATTCGCTCTTGCGGGCAAAGCCCAAGAGCTGGTGAGTGATGCGCCGGGCCCGGTCAACCCCGGCCTCGATTTTCTCCAAGGCCAGCTCGGCGTCCTGCCTGGTCTCGGGCGCCAGGCCGGGGTTCTTGGCCAATCTTCGGGCCAGCCACCCCGCCGCCTCCTTGATTATGGCCAGGGGATTGTTGATCTCGTGGGCCACCCCCGCGGCCAAGGTGCCCAGAGAGGCCAGGCGCTCCGCCGCAGCCAGGCGGTCAGCCATCTGCAGACGGTAGGCGGCCTCGCGCTCCCGCTCGCGGCGGCTCTGAGCACGCTCCGCCGCCTGACGGAGCTTGCTCGCCAGGTGCTCGGCCTCCACCGGCTTGGTCAGGTAGTCAAAGGCTCCGGCCTTGAGGCCGGCCACTCCGTCATCTACCGTGGCCCGGCCGGTAAGCAAGATCACCTCAATATCGGGATAGCCTGCCTTGATGCGCTGCAGCAGCTCCAGCCCGTCCATGCCGGGCATCTTCACGTCCGCCACCACCAACGCCCCGGGAGATGAGGCCAAAGCCGCTAAGGCTTCGGCCCCGCTGCCGGCCTGATCTACGGCAAACCCCCGCCTCTCCAAACGGCGGGCCAGGATCTGACGAAACTCAGCCTCGTCGTCCACCAAGAGCACTTTGACGTCTTGGGTGTCCCCGGCCATTCGCCCGGCTCTCCTCCAGAGGATGATCCCCAGCCCCCGGTTTGAGGGGCCCCGCCGGGACCCCTCCGGGGATTGGAGAAGGTAAGCAATCTAGTGGGCCTCCAACTGGAAGCCCGCGCCTTCGAACAGGAACATGACTGCGTAGCCGTACCACACTGTGTAGACCACATAGAAAATCAGCGAAAACAGAACGATCCCCCACTTGTCCCCGATCTTCTCGGGCTGGATGCCGTAGTAATTGTAGGCGGTCTCCACCGCCTTTTTCATGACCCGGTCGGCCAAGGCGGCTTCGGCGAAAAGTTTTTGCTTGTTGAGACTTTTCTGAACCGCCGATAAGGTGTGCCACCAGGTGAAAAGCATACCTCTGGCATCAGCTCCGCCGTAGCGCTGGGAAACCTTGCCGCTCTGGTTGTGAAACATGGCGTCCGCGTCGGTCAAGGCGCTGGCCAGTATCTCTCCCAGCTTTCCCTTGGCCTTCACCCCGCATCCCTCTGCCTGGACCTGGGCCCCGGCTGTTTCCAGGAGCTTAACCGCGCGTTTTGCCACCCCTTCACGGGGCAGGGTTATCTGCAAAGAGACCTCCCGGTCTGGGAACGCCCCTGCCTCTTTGCGCACCTGGGGGATGTAGTAGGCCGATGCCTTGGAGATGGAGTTGTAAAGGTTGTCCATGTAGTTCAGGCCGTTTTGCCCCTCCCCGAACACGGGCAGGAACATGAGGATGAGCACCGCCGTGAACAAGACCATCATCCCCAGACCTGCGGTCAGCTTTTTGCTTTTGCTCTTGCCCTTGCTGGACATGTTAAGCCTCCACTCCGCGCAGCTTGCCGGTGTTCATGACAAAGGTGCCGATGACCCACACCCCGAACATGCCAATGACCACAAAGAAGGCCCATATCCCGATGCTGTCCAGCAGGGCGGTGGTCTGGGGAGTCAGGTTCCATATCTCCATCTCGCGCAGCTTGCCCGGCAGGGCGAAGATGCGGTTGATGAAGCCAGCCAATACCGCCATGGCA
>JASFOZ010000173.1:0-8042 GCA_050116255.1 Desulfarculaceae bacterium | reverse complement strand
GTCTGGAGGTAGGTTGTTATATGGTGCATGGCCTGCCCGGCGACAGCTACCAGCGCTCCATCAAATACGCCCGCAAACTGCAGGAACTCGAGCCTGATTATGTAATGTATAATCATGCCATCCCCTTCGTGGGAACGGAGCTTCATTCCTGGGTATCGCGTCATGGGCAGTTCAATCCCAAGTTTTCTTGGCTGAACACCCGGGACTTCAATTCGGCCGCCTTCTGGACCGACGATTTCAGCCATCAACAACGGCTGGATTCCTTTAGGGTCATACAGACCATCACCCATGTTATCAATTTTGCCGGTGAGGATCCTGGTGAGTTGGACCAATTGTTGGAGGAGGTCCGCCTATATGACCCGGACCGACTGGAGTACCACCGGAGCTATTTGGAGCGGCGCCTTAAACAAAAGGGCAAGGCCAAAAACCGGTTCAAGAAAATCCACAAGGAGAACCAGTTTTCCCATCTATCCGGTTATACTGGTTGTGTGGAATTGGCCAGCGGCCGCATGGTTTAGAGGTGGGATTGAGGGGGCGCTTGCCCTGTGACCCTTGACTTGCGGGCTAAATCCTGAGCTTGGCCATCCCGCCGTCTAAAAAGATCCGCAACCACAATTCAAAGCATATCAAGGACCATATGCGCAGGCGCAGATTGTTTCCGTCCTGGCAATGCCTTTGAAGGGTCTGCTCTATGGCTGACCGGGAGATGTACTCCTGGCAATGGCTCTTTTTGTCCAGCAAGAGATTTCGCACATCGACCAGGTTGGCGCCCCGGTACCAGGATTCATCCGGGGAGCTGAACCCCTGCTTGTGCCTGTCCCTGATCTCCGTCGGCACGAACTTGGACATGGCCTCGCGCAAAATGTTCTTACCGTTGTCAAAGCGTGAGTAAAAAACCTTTTGTTTTTTAAGAAGGTTTTCGTCTTGGCGCTTCCAATCGTCTAGATTACGTAGCTTCAAAGAGGCGGGTATCTTTTGCGCGAACTCCACCAAGTCGTTGTCCAAAAAGGGCATGCGTTCTTCCAGCCCATGGGCCATGGAGAGCCGGTCGCCCACCAGCAGGAGCCCGGCCAGAAAAGTCTTGGCTTCGAAATAAAGGGAATTGGAGATATGATCCTCAGAGGAGTTAAAACGCATGCCAGGGTGAAAGGTGAACACCCGTTTGAGGACATCTTTCATGTCCTTGTCCGAAACCTCCCGCCAAACCTGGCTGGTGAAGAAATCCTGGCGCTCCTCGTCGGCCACCAGCCTCTGCCAATAGTCATAGTAATTGGCGAAAAACTTATCCTTGCCCAGAGAGCTTGAAACCCGGTAGTAACGCCATGGATATCCCCCGAAGATTTCGTCGCCGCCGGTTCCGCCCAGGCACACCTTTACAAACTTAGAAGCCAGACGGGCCACATAGTAATGACCGTATGACATGCCCAGGCGCAGGTCCTCCAAATGATAAACCACCTTGGGCATGGCCCAGAAAACGTCACTGTGACCTACGACCTGCTCAAAGTGCTCGGTCTTGAAAAGATAGGACATCAACTCCGCTTCCACGCGTTCGTCGAAGCTGGCTTCCACGCCCTCCACCCCCCCCATATGCCAGCCGCAGGTGAAGGTGCTCATGCGCTCCATCTCCTGTGAGGCGATAGCTACGATGGAGCCTGAATCCATACCTCCGGAAAGGTATGCCCCCAAGGGCACGTCGGATATGAGTTGACGGCGCACCGCTTGCACCATCAGGCGCTGGGTTTCCCGGGCCGCTTCCTCCTGGCTCAAGTTGGGATCGGGATTGCTGAAATCATAGTCCCAAAACACCTCACGCTTGAGGCTGTTGTCCCGGGCGTTGATGCTGAAGACATTAGCCGCCGGTATTAGGTTGATATCCTTGAACAGGGTGTGATAGCGGAACAGGTTCTGAAAGGTGAAGTATTCGCAAAGGGCGTCATAGTTCAAATCCGGCGAATAGGCGGGATGAGCCAGGATGCTCTTGATCTCTGATGCGAAGAGCCACAAACCTCCCAAATGGGCGAAATAAAGCGGCTTGGTGCCGAAACGGTCCCGAATTAGGTGCAATTGTTGGGTGCGGTTGTCCCAAACCACAAAAGCAAAGTGACCGTTTAGATGATCCACAATGCCCTGGCCCCACTCATCCCAGCCATGCACCAGAACCTCGGTATCGCATTGCGAAATAAAGCGGTGGCCCTTGGCCTGCAGGGCGGCCCGCAGTTCCAGGAAATTGTAGATGGTGCCGTTGAAGCAGACCGCTATACTGCGGTCAGGAGAGATCATGGGCTGACGCCCGGCCGGAGAGGGATCTATCACCGCCAGGCGGCGGTGACCCAGGCCCAAAAAACCGTCCACATAATAGCCTTCATCATCCGGGCCACGATGAGCCAGGGCGTCGGCCATTCTTTTAAGCGTCTTTTGGGAAACGGACTCACGGTGCCGAAGATCCAATATGCCAACTATGCCGCACATCAGTGGAACTCTCTCCAGCGGCCCAGAAAACCGACCACCCGTGTTTGCTGCTCCCGGCTTATCCCGGGGAAAAGAGGCAAGGTTATGCTAAGCCTGTCAGCCAAAAGGCTGTTCGGGAAATCCTCGGGTTCGAGGCCGTACTTGGAGGCATAATAGCCCAAGGTGTGAACAGCGTGAGTGCCCTGACGGACCTGAATGCCGTCCGCCTCCATGGCGGCCATAAGACGGTTGCGCCAGCGGTTCAGCTTTGCCACCCGGTCCAGGTTTGGCTCTTTTCCGCCGCTTAGGAGCACCACATAAGACTGATAACAATGCTCATACTCCGGGGGCTCGACCGGCGGCCTGAAATCCTCCAGGTCCTTCAGCAAGCGGCTGTACTCTGCCGCGGCCGCGCGCCGGGCGGCTATGACTGCACCGGCCCGCTCCATCTGGGCCAGCCCCAAGGCCCCTTGCAGGTCGGTGAGGCGGTAGTTGAAGCCCAAAAGGTTGAAGGCGGGCAGAAGCGAGCCTCCATGGGCCAGATGGCGCTCCAGGTCAGTGGCCTCGGCCCCGTGATTGCGCAGCTTTTCTATCTTTGCGGCCAGTTCGGCGTCTTGGGTGGTCACCATGCCGCCTTCCCCGGTGGTCACCGCCTTGCGGGGATGAAAGGAAAAGGCCCCGGCAGTCCCCTGGGTGCCGGCGTGACGGCCGTTCTGGCGGGCTCCCAAGCCGCAGGCAGCATCCTCCACCACATAAAGATCGTTTTTTCGGGCCAGCTCAATAACAGACTCCATATCGGCCGAGAGCCCAAAGAGGCTCACCGGCATGATCGCCTTGGTTTTGGGGCCTATGGCCCTCTGGGCCGCCTCCAGATCCAGGTTGAAAGTGGAAAGGTCGATGTCGCAAAATACGGCCCGGGCTCCGGTGTGCTCCACGGCATTGGCGCTGGCCACATAGGTGAAGGAGGGAACCACCACCTCGTCGCCGGGTCCCAATCCCAGGGCCTGCAGGATCAGATGCAGGGCGGTGGTGCAGTTGCTCACCGCCAGGGCGAAGGCCGACCCGCTGAAGCTGCAAAAGGCCTTTTCAAATTTCTTCACAAAAGGGCCCTGCACCAGCCAGCCGCTCTTTAAAGGCTCCTGCACCAGCTCCAGTTCCCGGTCCCCCAGCACCGGCCTGGTGATGGGTATAGGCTCAGAGGGCGGCACGGCTGGCCCGCCTTTCTTCGCGGAGGTAAAGCTCGCCTACCAAGCCGTCTTCCAGATAGGCGATCTTCCAGTGGTCGCAGTGCCGGCAGGTTTGGTCTGTAAGAGTGGAGGGGTCCTGGTGCTGGGCGCGCAGGGCGTTGTAGGCCGGGCCCCGCCAGACCTCGGCCACCGTCTGCTGGTTCAGGTCACCCAGGGGCTCTTGCCGGAACCAATCATGGTTGCACAGGGCCACCTCGCCATTGAAGTACACCACCATGTCCGAGTACAGCTTGGCGCAGGGCCTGCGTTCCATCTCCCGGGGCACCTCCGGGCAATCCAGGCTGCCGGTGTGACCGTCCTGGGAATGTTCATAGTAGATACGGGTGCGGTCGGCCTTGTCCCGCCAGAATTCTATGAAACGGTCGATGCTCTTGTGGTTCAGGCCGGTGCGGGTGGCTGAAACCTGTACAGTGGTGGCAAAGGCGCCCTTATCGCGCCTTTCCATAAATGCCAGCACGTTTTTTTGCACCCGAGCCAGGTTCCCGCCGGGGCGCATAAGGGCGTATTCTTGCGGGTCAATGGCGTCCAGGCTGAAGGAAATAAAGTCCGGTCCCGAATCCAGCAGGGCGCCGGCCATATCTGCGTTCAGCAGCGAACCGTTGCTGGCCAGTTGCACCGGTCCCAGGCCCTTTTGTTTGGCGTAAGCGATCAAGGCGGCGATCTCAGGATGCAGAAGGCTTTCACCCCGGAAAAAAGGCACCAGGGTCACGGGCAGTTTCGCGGCGGCCTGATCCACGATCTTTTTGAACAGGCCGGGCTCCATGTATCCCCGGGGTACATCGGCCTGGAGCCGGGAGGGACACATGCTGCAACGGTAGTTGCATTCATTGGTAAGTTCCAGGGTCAGTCTCAACGGGAAATCCGGTAGTTCGTTCATATTCTGTTCCTTACCGCCTGCGGGCGGTTTGTCTGGAAAAGTCGGCAAAAAGTGCCTGCACCTATAAAACCCGCCCAGGGGATTCGTCCGCGTCCGGGCCTGGGTGACATTCACAAAAACTGTCCCATGAGAAAGCATTATCCGTGCCAGGAAAACATGTCTAAAAATTCAATTACTTGGTAGGGACGGGCTCTAGGCGATGCGGCAGTATATTCCGATAGGCAAATGAAATCATTAAACAAAAGCACAGAGGACCACAAAACTGCCGGCATTTTCATAGGTTGGCGTTTCATTTTGTCCTAAAGTGCTGCCTTAAAAAACCCGATTAAGTTGTCAAAGTTTTGACCGCAGCCTGGCCGCCCAAAAAGGCCTCTGGGGCGGGATAGCTTATTATTAGTTGATATTTATGGTTTTTTTATCATTGGCACGTGGATTGCGTTTAGTGCAAACGGACCTTTGGCGTGAAGTCTGCGCCAGTGTGATCATATGAGCTTGGGGCCCCGGCAAAGGGGCCTGGGAGTGAAAAAATGTCAATAACAGCGCATGTTGAAACCAAACCTGCCTGGCCCCAGCCCGGGGGGCCGCCTATGGTGCAGATGCAGCCCGCCGTGGAGGTGGCTGTGATCGGCGCCGGATACTGGGGCAAGAACCTGGTGCGCAATTTTCACCAGCTTGAGGCCCTGGTGGCGGTGGTGGACAGCGATCCGGCCATCCAAAAATCCATGACCGAGAACTATCCGGATGTTCAAATATTTGACGATCCGGACCAGGTGCTGTCAGACCCCAACATCCGGGCCGTGGCCATCGCCACCCCGGCTGAGACCCATTCCGCCCTGGTGGCCCGGGCCCTGGCCAAGGGAAAGCATGTGTTCGTGGAAAAGCCCTTGTGCCTGGATGTGGCTGAGGGCAAGGAGCTGGTGCGGCGGGCCGAATCCCAGGACCTGATCTTGATGGTGGGCCATCTGCTCCATTACCATCCCGCAGTGGCCCGGCTCAAGGGCCTGGTGGACGACGGCCGCTTGGGAAAGCTGCAATACATCTACTCCAACCGCCTCAATCTGGGCAAGTTCCGTAATGAGGAGAACATTCTCTGGTCCTTTGCCCCCCATGACGTGTCTTTGATCCTGGCCCTTACCGACGAGATGCCCGAGACGGTGACCAGTTTCGGGGGCAACTATTTGCAGACCGGGGTGGCAGACGTGACCGTATCCACCCTGAGCTTCGCCTCTGGGGTCAAGGCCCACATCTACGTAAGCTGGCTGCATCCTTTCAAGGAGCAGAAGCTGGTGGTGGTGGGAACCGAGGGCATGGCCGTGTTCGACGACACCCGGCCTGAGAAAAAGCTGCTCTTCTACCCCAAGACGGTGCGTTGGCACAAGCGCATGCCGGTGCCGGAAAAGACCGAGCCCCGGGCGGTGGAGTATGACACCAGCGAACCCTTGAAAAGCGAGTGCTCCCACTTTCTGGAGGCGGTGCACACCGGCCTGAAACCCACCACCGACGGCCAGGAGGGCCTGTATGTGCTTCAGGTGCTCGACGCCTGCCAGCAGTCTCTGAACATGGGCGGCGGCGTGGTGCGCCCGGGCCTGAGCGAACTGGGAATCCTGCAGGAGCGCGGCTATACGGTACACCCCACCGCAGTGGTGGACGAGGGCTGCTCCATCGGGCAAGGCACCAAGATCTGGCACTTCGCCCACATTATCAAGGGCTCCCGGGTGGGCGAGAACTGCAACCTGGGCCAGAATGTGGTGGTGGGCCCCAACGTCACCATTGGCAATCAGGTCAAGATCCAAAACAATGTCAGTGTGTATGAAGGCGTTACCTTGGAGGACCATGTCTTTTGTGGCCCCTCCATGGTCTTCACCAACGTATACAATCCCCGCTCGGCCATCAGCCGTAAACATGAGCTCAGATCGACCCTGGTGCGGGAAGGCGCCTCTTTGGGGGCCAACTGCACCATCGTCTGCGGCAACACCGTGGGCCGCCATGCCTTTGTGGCCGCCGGCTCCGTTGTCATTCGGGATGTCCCCGACTATGCCATGGTGGCGGGAAACCCTGCCCAGATCAAGGGCTGGATGTGCTCCTGCGGGGTGCGCCTGCACTTTGACCAGCAGCAGGCCAAGTGCGAGGCCTGCGGCCGGGAGTATGTGCAGGAAGGAAAAAGGGTAAGGCCTGCCTGAACCCCCCCAAATCCGGTTTTACACAGCCGCCGCTCGCCCAGAGCGGCGGCTTGTTTATTTGTTTTCTGCGCTTGATTCTGTCCCAGCAAGTTGGCGGCCCTTTTGGCGGGGCCGGCGGAACTGAGCCGGCGCCTGTCGGGTTGGAACATCTGGGGTATATATTTAAGCACGCCCATTTGTTAAATTGGCAGATGATGATTAATCACCCGGACCGGGGAGCGGTGCGGGGTTCAGGCGAGGGATATCCATGCGCCAAGACAAGACCCTTTTGATGGTGACCGTATCCGGAAAGGACCGCCCCGGCATCACCGCCACCTTCTCCCGGGTGCTTTTGGAGCACAGGGTTGAGTTGGTGGATATAGAGCAGGCCTCCTTGCAGAATCTACTGGGCCTATATCTGCTGCTGGACCTGGGGCCGGCCGCTGACTCCAAAGACAGCGTGATCAAGGACCTTTTGTTCGAGGCCAGCCAGCTCAACCTGAACCTGAACTTCAAGCTCTTTTCTCCGGACGAGGTGCAAAAAATCAGTCAGCGCAACCTTTATGTGCTCACCCACTTCGGGGGCACCTCCGCCCTGGCCGCCATCTCCCGGATTTTAGGGGAGGAGGGCGTTAATATCGAAATGATCTCCACCATGAACCACCAACAAGGGCTCTCGGTGGAGATGATCATCAATGTAAACGGAGCCCCCAGCCTGAGCCAGCTCAAACAGCGCATCATGGTGGGGAGCCGGGAGCTGGGCATTGACCTGGCCCTGCAAAAAATGGAGGCCTACCGCAAGAACAAACGCCTGATCTTTTTCGACATGGACAGCACTCTTTTGGACATGGAGATCATCGACGAGATGGCGGCCCGGGCCGGGGTGCACCGGGAGGTGGCCCGTATCACGGAAAAGGCCATGCGCGGGGATTTTGATTTCGAAGAGTCTTTGTTGCAGCGGGTGGCCCTTTTAAAGGGGCTGGGCCAGGAAGAGCTTGTCCAGATCCGCGACAACCTGCGCCTGTCCGCCGGGGTCAACGAACTGGTGACCACCTTGAAATGGCTGGGCTACAAGCTGGGGGTGGTCACCGGCGGTTTCAGTTTCTTCTCAGAGTATTTAAGGCAAAAACTCGGCTTTGATTTCGCCTTTGCCAACCATTTGGAGATCAAAGACGGCCTGCTCACCGGAAGGGTGCAGGGCGAGATCATAGACGCCGCCCACAAGGCCCGCATCGTAAACCAAACCGCCTGTGACCAGGGAATCCTCTTGGACCAGACCGTGGTGGTGGGGGACGGAGCCAATGACGCCTT
>JASFOZ010000172.1:0-8053 GCA_050116255.1 Desulfarculaceae bacterium | reverse complement strand
GGTCCTGAGGGTGCCGTTGCTGAACTGGCCGGTTATAATCCCGTCTCTGTCGATATCCAACCCGAGCAAAGACCCCCGGGGTGATCCGTCCTGGTACAGGTAAAAGGTCTCGGTGGCCCCGGCCGACTGGGTGGAGGCGCTGGAGCTGGTGGGAGTGAAATCAAAGTTTATATCTTGGGGCTCAGTGGAGCCGTATGCGTTCAGCCAGTTGAAGGTGATGTCAACATCGCCGTTGGTCTCGGAAGCGGCGGGGGTTTGGGCGTCGGCAGCGTAGGTGTCTTGGGTAGTGGTGTTGAAGTCCAGTCCCATGGACCCGCCCAGGGTGTTGTTGGTGCCGATGCTTATCACCGCGTCGGCACCGATATCGGTCCGGGCCAGGGTAAGCTGGGTGGTTCCTGAGGCCTGGATGTTGTGACCAGCCCCCTCGGTGTCTCCGTCCATGCCCCCCATCATGTCGGTGCCGCTGAACACGGCGGTGGCGGCGTTGTCGGTGAAGGCCAGGTTGCCGGCAGTGCCCACCGCGGCCCTTTCCACCACCACCGTATCGCCGATGGCATAGGCGTTGTAGTTGGCGTCGGCATCGATGTTTGCGGCCAGGGCGGCGGCGTTGGCGCCGGTGAAGTTGTCAGCGCCGATATCAATGTCCATGGCGCCGGTGCAGTAGATCATGCCCACGGCACCCAGACCGTTGTTGATCGCATCCTGGACGTCTTGCAGGGTGGGGTAGGTCGGCGTCACCGCGGCGCCGGAGCCATCGGTGGCTGACACCGTCACCGGAGAGGCGTTGTTTGATTTGGCGTAAATGGTGATGTCAGCGCCGCCGTTGCTGGGCATGGCCCAATAATTGCCGCCGGCGGCGTTGATCTGGTCGGCCAAGTCCTGCACCACCTGGGGTGCGGTCAGGGGACCTGCGGCAGTGGTGTAGGTGTCGCCGCCGACCACGATGGAGAAGGTTTCAGCGGCGCCGGTGGCGGTGGTGGTGACGGTGGCATAGGAGTTGAAAGTCTGGGTGCCGGCCGCGTCGGGAGTGCCGGCGGCGTCAGTGGGAGTAAAGCTCAGGCGCTCGCCGGCCCGGGAGGCTACCTCAGAGGTGGAGCTGGTGACAGTGGCGCCGAAGGTGTACTGATCGCCATATGCAGGCTGGCCTGTGGAGGTGCCCACCAGGTGGCCGTCAGAGTCGAAATGCATATAAAAGGTGCTTTGCCCTCCGATATTGGAGGTGGTGAAATTGCCGTCTTCACTTTCAAAGACGCCCACCTTCCACACATTGACGCTGCCGCTGGGCGTGGGGCCGGTGTAGGTGTTGCGCTCCAGGCGCTGGAAGAACAAGGTAACGTTGTGGGCCACACCCAAAGAGTCGTAGACATTTATGGGGGTCAAACCGTTATAGGAATCGGCGTCAGTGGGAACAATGGCCTGTGAGGCATGGTGCCAGTCGGTGTCTTCGGCATTTAGGTTGACGCTAAGCTCCACCAACTCGGTAGGCACCGCATCCACCTGCTGGGTCAGGATGCGTATGTCGCCCGGGATGGGCAGGATATCGTTGTTGGCATCTATGTTGTAGCCCTGCAGACGGTAGCCCATGGGGTTGACCAGATAGCCTTCCTTGTCCATGAGGAATTGACCGGCCCGGGTGTAGAAAATCCCCGCCGAGTCGCCGGTTTGGGTGTTGGGATTGGAGACCTGGAAGAATCCCCGGCCGTTGATGGCCAGGTCGGTGGGTATGTCCGTACTCTCAAAGGAGCCCTGGGTCATAAGGTTTTGGACATTGAGCACCCTTGAGCCGGTCCCCACCTGTTGCACCACGTTTCCGCCCACGGTCAGAGAATGCACCATCACGTCCCCAAAATTGACCCGGTTGGATTTGTAGGCGTGGGTGTTTACGTTGGCGATGTTGTCAGCCACGCTGCTGAGGGATCTGCCGTGGGACGTTAGGCCGGATACCCCGGAAAACATTGCGGTTAGCATACCCATGACCGCTACTCCTTAAGGTTTGCTGGCCCCGGCCTGCCCTGGGGCAGCGGGAGCCGAAAGTTTGTAAAAAATCACAACAGGGCCGCCAAACCGCCGACGGTGGCTAGGCCCTTTAAAAAGTCCATGAAACTGGTTTCCGATTCTGTTCCGCTGGTGGTGGAAGAACTCTGCTGGTTGTAGGTTTTCAACGCATTGTAGGTGTCGCTCAAATCCTGGGGCAGGCTTACGGAGAGAACATCGCTGAGCGGCAGGGCGGCGTCTCCCATGAGCAGGTAATCCTCACCGTCGGTCCCCTTTTGATATCCGGTGACCAGGCCGGTGACCGTCTGGCCGGCGATATTAACCGGATCGCCCTGGCTGTCGGTGGCTGAAAGCACCACTTGGTAAATCCCGTCGGGAACGGCTTCCAGCGCGTTGTCCAGCCCGTCCCACTGGAAGTCATGGCTGCCCGCTTCCTGGTAACCAAGATCGACCTCTGCCACCACATCCCCGGCATCGTCTTTGATGACCGCGCTCACGTTGGCGCTGTTCTCCAAGTAGTAGCTCACCTTACCTATGTAGCCCTGATTTACCGGCAGCAGGTCGCCGCCCAAGGTGACCTCCTTACCGATGTAACCCAGGGCCAGCGACTGGTTCATGGCGCCCTTTAATTCTTCCATGCCCTCCATGGACTCGGCGATCTTGGTAAGTTGCTCCAACTGGCTGAAGGTGGCCAACTGGGCGGTGAACTCAGTATTGTCCATGGGGTCCAGGGGGTTTTGGTTGGTGACCTGGGCCATAAACATCTTCATAAAGGCGTCTTGGCCCATGCCTGATTCAGAGTCGGTGTTGACCACCTGGGTCGTGGTGCTGGGATCGTAAAGTTCGCCTTGGTATGTTGGGCTTATCACCTTGCCCTCCAAATATTCTTTAAGCGAAAAGGTTGATACGCTCCCCTTGGGCCGTCAGATGGGCCGCGAGAGCCATTGATTCCTCTTCAGATTCGGCCAGGCCTTGCTCCGAGGCCTCTTCTTCCTGGCCTCCATTTCCCTGGCCCTGCCCCGAGCCGCTCCAGGCCTGGGTGTCGCCCGGAGCCCGGTGCTGGTCGGCCTGGGCCTGGACCATCACTTCCAGGCGCTCCACTTTGAGCCCCTGTGAGCCCAGTTGCTGGCGCAATTGCTCCAGCCCCGCTTCCAGGGTGTTCTTGGCGGCAAGAGTCTCCGCCACCAAGGTGGCCTTGACCACGCCCTCCTTGACCGAAAGCTTCATAGTCAACTCACCCAGGTGGGCGGGCTTAAGGGCCAGCCTCAGGGTGGGGGTCTGGTTGCGCGCCATCTGGGCGATCTGGTCCGCCACCTGCCGCACCACATAATTGGGCAGGGTGCTGCGGGCGGTTGAGGCGGCGGTGGCCGCCTGACTCAAACGGGCGCCTGTCTGGGCCGTTCCCGTGGCCTCGGCCACACGCTGGTGGGCGGTCTGAGTCTTAGGCAGTACCGCCTCCGGAGCAGCGGCGCGCTCAGAGGCGGCAAGGGCCTCCTTGGCCTTGGCAGGAGCAGTCCCGCTGCTTTCAGTCAATTTCAGGGCCTGTTTGTCAGCCTCGGCCTGGGCTGTTTCTATGGCCTGTGCTTTTTGATTGGACAGGTTTTTGGGGTCGACCTGGGACTGGGCTGTTTGCTGGACCTGTTTCGCGTTTTCGGGCTGAGGGCCTTGTTCTTTGCTTTGCCCGTCCTTGGCATTCTCAACCGAGGCATTTTCCCCGGCCTCCAAAAACTTGACCACCATGTCCCGGATGCGGCTGGCGTCCGAGGCCTTGGCGCCGTTGACCGCGGATTCGCTGCGGGGGGATATCTTCATGCGGCCCGCGAGTTCCTTCAGGGCCTGGGCCACACCCTTATCCTGGCGCGCAGCAGCCGCCTGCAAAAGCGCCAGAACCGTCTTGGGATTGCACCGGCCCTGCCCGTCCACGGCCTTGTTCAAAAGGGTCTTAACCTCATCCTGGCTCAAGCCCAGGCGGGTCAAAAGATCTGAGAGCACCTCCCGGTCCACGGTGGGTGCCTCCGAGGTCTTTTGATCGCTCATGGCCTGGGCCAATAAAGCGGGCAGGCCCTTGACCACCAGCTTGCCGTCCTGCTCGGGCAAGGCCTCTATAAAGCTCTGGATCTTATCGGAGCTGACGCCCAGTTCTTCCAGAAGCTGGGCCAGAAGCGGCTTATCCTCCACATTGAGCAGGAAGACAGGCCCCTCAACCGGTGCATATTCCTCCAAAACCTTGAAGAGGGTACCCAGATTTATAGAGCCGTCTTCGTTGCTGGCCTGGGCCAGTATCTCTTTGATGTCTTCCTTGGAATACCCGCTGCGCTCCAACACCTGCTCCAGGCGTGGCCGGTCGCTGGCCGCGATCTCATAACGCTCCAGGGGCTGTCCCGTCTGGCGCAGGCTGTACTCCAGGCGCTGTATGGGAGTGGGGTCCTGGGGTGCTGACTGGCTCTGGGTTTGGGAGTTCACCGCCGCGGTCGTGCTCTCCAAGGCAGGCTGGACAGCGGCGGCCGGCTCTTGGGCGGCAGCCTGGAACTGGTTGAAAAAGAAGTCAAATCCGCTTTCAGTCCCCAATCCTTTACGGACGGAGGCCCTGTTGTTCTTTAAAAAGGCAAAGGGATCGATAGCAATGGCTGTGGATTTCACCTGCTCCTCCTTGAGCAACAATCTTCACTGGCAGTGATGCTAGCAAGGGCGGTGCCAGTTGTTTTTTCAAAAATATGTGTCTATAAAAACAAATAGTTAAAAGGCAGCTCCCAATCAGAGCCAAAAAAGGATGGCAGTTTTTACCAGCCGATTTTTCCCTGGTCCTGAAGTTTTTGCCCACAGGCGCGGGGCGAAATCGCTCCTCTTATTCTCTGCTTTTCAAGCCAGGTCTAGTGATGAATATGGCCCCATACCCAAGGATTGAGGGTATAAGTGACTTTGTGATATTAAGACTAAATATCCAAATATTTTTGAGATATTACCGGGTAATTCCGGCCAGGGAGTCCCTTCCGGGCACCTGCCTTGAGTCTGTGTGAGCATCAAAACCGCCGCTTTACACAGGCGAAAAAACAAAAGCCCGCCGCTCTGGCCAGGCAGGGCTGCGGGCTGGGGGAGGATGAAATGAAGGGGTGTAAGGCCTCTATTTAATTTATCGGCCGAAGCCACCGTTTAGATAAGACTTTTTTGCCCTGAATCCTTATGATGCCTTAATCATCGTCATTTGTGAACGATCGCATGGCGGTGCTCACCTATAACCAACTTAAAATTATCATCTTCTTGTTCTATGTGGCGGGCAATTTGATAATAGGCCGCGCGCAGAAAACGGGCCGGGAACCGGCCTTGTTTGACCTGACAGTAGAGCACCTCCTGCTCACCGATATACACTGAATCCGGGTCCAGCCCCTCTTTGCTGCCGTCGTTAAGGGTGAGCACCAGCCCGTCCCCCTCCTCATCCACCCTGGCCACTACGAAAAAGGTGTCCTCCACCTCCAGCTGGCAGGATTGTTCACCCACCCTAAGCACATACACGTCTTCTTCCAGGTGCACGGAGGCGAAAATGAGCTCCAGGATGCCGGGGTGGATCAGGGGGGCGCCGTTGGAAGACAGCTCCCCGTTGCGATTGACCTGGATCTGGCAGGGCGGCAGCTTGCCCTTCCATCCCTCAGGGATGAATTGGGAGAGATCAGGCTGGTCTGCACTCATGGTCATTCCTTGGATTTGGGTAGCGACTTTAGAAAGTTAAGCACCTCGGCATTAAAACGGCCGGGCCTTTCCATCATGTAAAAATGCCCCACCCCTTCCCAAAGCTGATACTTGAGATTGGGAAACAACCGGCGCAGAAGAGATTCAAAGCCAGGCGTTATGTAGCTGGATTTAGCGTAAATGGCCAGGGTGGGCAGGTTATGGGAGTCCTCTTGCCAAACCTTAGGGTCGGAAAATCCATCCAAGGAGCTGATGGCGGCATGGCGGTCAGCGGCCAGCATCTTGGATAATATCTCATCGCGCAAGGCCGGGGTTATGGCCGGGCCCAGCAGGGACTCGATGAAACCGCGGGCAGCCTTGGCAAAATCCTTTTTCAAGTCAGCTATTTGCTGCTGGTGCCTCTTTTCGCGGGCAGCCTTTACCTTGGGATCTTTGGGGATTGTGGTCACCGCCCCATCCACGATCACCAGGGCTGAAACCATTTCCGGGTGGCGGCGGATCACCTGCCGGGCCACGGTGGTGCCCATGCTGTGGCCCACCAGCACCGGGCGCTTCACCCCAGCCTTTTTTATCACCGCCTCCACGCCCCCGGCCAAAAAGTCCTGGGTGTAAGAGACCTTGGGCTTATCGCTTTTACCAAAGCCGGGCAGGTCCAAAAGTATCACCTCATACTTCTTGGCAACCTCAGGGGCATTGAGCCGCCAGAAGCTTTGATCGCAACTCCAGCCGTGGATGAAGACCACTGCTGGATTACCCTTGCCGCTGACCTGGTAATAGACCTTGTTTCCTTGATAATCGGCAAACTCCGCCGCTGCGGGCGCAGCCAGAAACAGCGCCAGCAATATAATCAGCAGCGCGGTTAGATTTCTGCGGGCAGGTTTCAAAGCAAGCCTCCCTAAGTGGCTATCGTGTTGACAAAAATTCTTCCACTTGCTGGTTGAATAGCTTCGGTTTTTCCATCTGGATCCAATGCCCCACCTTTTCCCATTGCTTATAAACCAGGTTTGGAAAAATTTTGCGCATTTGTTGCTCGACGTCAGGCGGATAATATGGGTTTCTGGCCAACTGGGCCATGGTTCTCAGCTTGAGCGGCTTGAACTGCCAGCTTTTGGGATTGCGCATGGTTTTTAGACAGCTGATCGAGACATAAGGATCCGCGGCCAGCATTTTGTCCACAAGTATCTTTTTCACCCCGGGCTTCATGTCCGGCCCCAGCATGGGAGCCAGTATTTTCGGCACGTTGCCTTTGAAATCCTTTTCCAGGCTTGCGATCATATCATCAAAGGCCTTCAGCCGGGCGGCTGCTATTTTGGGATCATCGGGCAGGGGAAAAATAGGGCTGTCCACCAGGATGAGGCCCGAGGCCAGACCGGGATTCCGGCGGATCACCTCCCGTGCCACGGGGCCGCCCATGCTGTGGCCCGCCAGCACCGGCTTTTTCACGCCCGCGGCCTTAATGGCGGCCGTCACGCCCCCGGCCATGAACTCCATGGTGTAATCTATCTTGGGCTTGTCGCTCTGGCCGTGTCCCAGTATGTCCACCAAAACCAGCTTGTGTTTTTTGGCCAACTTGGGTGTATTGAAGCGCCACAAGGTGTGATCGCCATTCCAGCAGTGGATAAGCACCAAGGCGGGCTCGCCCTGGCCCATGACCTGGTAATAGACCTTGTGGCCTTTGTAATCGGCATACTCCGCTGCCGCGGGGATGCTCCCAATAAGGACCGGCAGCAATACGGCCAATAACAACACTATCTTACAGGCAGGCTTTTTTCTCAAAACATCTTCTCCGTGTCCAACAGCAGGGTCACCGGACCCTGGTTGACTAAATTAACATCCATCATGGCCCCGAACTCTCCGGTGGCCACCGTGAGTCCCAGCCGGCGCAGCTCCTGTACAAATTCCTCATACAAAGGCTCTGCCTTTTCTCCGCCGGCGGCCCGCACAAAAGAGGGGCGCTTACCCTTGCGGCAGTCGCCCCAGAGGGTGAACTGGCTCACCACCAGTACGGAGCCGCCCATGTCCGTCACCGAGAGGTTGAGCTTGTCCTCCTGGTCTGGAAAGATGCGCAGGCCCGCCGCCTTGCGGGCCAGCCACTGGGCCTGCTCAGGGCCGTCCTCTTGGGACACGCCCAGGAGCACCAAAAGGCCGGGGCCGATCTCACCGCAGGTGCGGCCCTCCACCTCCACCTTGGCGCTTGAGACCCTCTGTAATACCGCCCTCACGGCTCCATCCCCAGATGATCTATCAGTCCGGCCAGATAACCGGCCCCAAACCCGTTGTCAATGTTCACCACGCTAAGGCCGGGGGCGCAGGAGTTGAGCATGCCCAATAGCGCCGCCACCCCCCCAAAGGCGGAGCCATAGCCCACGCTGGT
>JASFOZ010000171.1:0-8102 GCA_050116255.1 Desulfarculaceae bacterium | reverse complement strand
AATGGAATGAAAAGCCCCAAAAGCAGGAATGCGGCCGCGACGATGGCCATGTCACGCAATATCTGACCAACACCCGCCGGCGCTATGCTGTTCGGGGATTTATGCTCAGCGGCACTAGGCAAAGTGTCCCTCTCTTTAGAATTAACGCGAATCCAAGATTTACAGATGCCACTCCAGCTGTGCGGCGTCCTGTATCTGGGCAGGATCGGTGATCTCTTTTTCGATCTTGCCCTCTTTCATGATGTAGATGCGGTCGGCTAACCGCCCCACCACTGATAGATTCTGCTCCACGATGATGGTGGATATCTTCTCTTTCATCCCGCTCAGGATGCGGAAGATATCATTGATCACGATAGCTGCCAGGCCCTCGGTGGGCTCGTCCACCAGGAGCACTCCGGGCTCACCCACCAAAGCTCGGCCGATCAGGAGAATCTCACGCTCACCACCAGAAAGTCCGCCTGCTTTTTTATCCAGAAACTGCTCGAACTTGGGGTAAAGCGAAACCAACCGCGTCACCGCGTCTTCCAGCCCCTCGCCCGAAGCATGGGCCGCCAGCTCCAGGTTGTCGCGCACAGTGAGATTACCGAAAACCTTCTTGTCCTGGGCCACGAAACGAAGACCCCGGCGGGCTATCTGATCTGGCCTGAGGCCCAGAAGTGACTCTCCTTCCAGGTCGATGACGCCCTGACTGGGGTGCAGAAAACCAGCGATGGTTTTCAAGAGCGTGGTTTTCCCAGCGCCATTACGTCCCACCACGAAAACCATCTCGCCCTTTTGCAGGCTGACCGATACACGATGCAGCGCCTTAGCGCGGCCGTAGGCAACGTCTATGTTGTTCACCTCTAGCATGTCTTGCCCTCGGTTCCCCAGTAGCACTCGCGTACATCCTGATTGCACAGCACCTCGTTGGGAACTCCTTCACAAATGACCTTTCCCTCGTTCATCACGCTGAGGCGTCCCACCAGATCCACGATCTTGGAGATCTTGTGTTCGATGATCACCAGGCTGAAGTCCTTTTTCACCTCATGCAGCAGGTCGATCACCTGCGCGATCTCATGGTCGCTTAGCCCGGCCAGAGGCTCGTCCAAAAGAAGCAGCTTCGGTTTTAAGGAAAGCGCGATGGCAATCTCCAGCATGCGTTTGTCGCCATAAGAAAGCTCGGCGGTCTTAATCCCCAAGACGTCGGTCATTCCGACCTTTTCCAGGCACTCCGCGCATGAATCCAGCACCCTTTTCCTGCGCGCCGGGCGCAGGAAAAAGCCGGAAAAGCCCGAACTGTGACGCTGGCGGAAACGCAGATTGGATAGCACCAGGTTTTCCCAGACGGTTAGCGAGTCGAAGACCGAAACCAGTTGAAAGGTTCGCGCCATCCCCATTCCCACCCTCCTGTGGGGCGGTTCCCATGTGACATCCTGTCCCTTAAAGGAAACCGACCCCTCGCTGGGCGGGAAATAGCCTGACAAAAGGTTGAACAGGGTCGTCTTGCCGGAGCCGTTCGGGCCAATCACTCCGGCCACCTGACCCTCTTCCATGGTGAAATCCACCTGATTGACCGCCACCAAATCGCCAAAGCGTTTGGTGATATTTTTGGTACTTAGCAGTGTGGACATGGGAGCATCCGCCAGCGCAATTGGATTACTCGAGTCCGGCCTGGGCCGATTGGTGGCCCGTTAGCCGGAAGGATACGGGAGCCGGGCTATGTCGCCCGGCTCCTTGACTTAGGCCAATCGTCTGTTACCAACCCAGGGACTTGGCCGGAGGCAGAAAGGCGTCGCCTTCATATACATCAATGATCTTTCCGTAGTCCCAAATGCTCTTGCGCTCGGCTTTGGGTAACCCTCGGATAATCCAGGAATTGTACTTATAACGCGGACGGCCATCGATGCGCCACTTGGCCGGACCCTTGGCGGTCATGAACTCAGGATTGTCCATCAAGGCCTTGTACATCTTGGCCGGTTCAGCAGATTTGGCGGTGTTGATACCGCGTACGATCTCCTTGGCGCCGAAGTAGGCGGTCATCACATAGGGGTCTGGGGGAGCGCCGAATTTGGCCTTGTACCTCTTGGTGAATTCCTGGGAAAGCTTGATCACTTCCTTGTCTCCGCAGCCGCTCATGTCGTGAACCCACCAGATCTGACAGTCCACACCCTCAAGCACCTCGGCCGGAACGCCCTTAGCCACCAGGGTTATGATCCAGTTCACGAACAGCTTGGTCTTCTTCTTGAGACCCATTTCACCGGCTTGCTTCAGCGCAGTGATCATGTCGTTGCCCCACTGCCCGAAGCAGATGATGTCAGGCTTGGCCTCCATGCACTTGATCAAGTACGGGGTCATGTCGGCCGAACCCACCGGGGACCAGATCACGTTTTTCTTGATGCCCTTTTTGGACTTCAACACCGACTCGGCACCGGCCCAGGCGAATTTGCCGTAGGCATAGTCGGGCATGAAGAACACCGGCCTTTTCACTTTGAGCTTCTCGGTTACATAGCCGGCCGCGCCACGCCCCACCATGCCGTTGTCGCCCAGGATAGCCATGGAGTAAGGGGCCTTGACCTTCTTCTCAAAGTAGCTGTCCGGCACGCCGTTGGTGGTCATCAAAAAATTCTTGAGCTTCTTGGCCTCGCCGTTAAGGGCCAAGGATACGTGAGCAAAGGTGCCGCCCTGGATGATTTTCACGCCCTCGGTGCGTACAAGCTCGTTGGCGCGGCGGATGGCCACGCCGGGTTTGGTTTCATCGTCGCGCTTGACTATCTCGATCTTCTTTTTTTTGCCACCGATGTTCACGCCGCCGGCGGCATTGGCCTCTTCATAGGCCATGATGGCGGCTTCGGCCTGCTTGGGACCCAACACGGAGCCCGGGCCGGTGATGGAATACATTACGCCGATCTTTACCGTATCGGCTGCTATGGCTGCGCCGGCCGCGAAGCCCAACATTGCGGTGACTGCAAACAAGAACCCTATAGCACATCCTATCTTACGCATATGCCCTCCCCTCTCTAAAATTCTAGTTAATGGCCCGTCTTGCGTTCTCCTTTGGCTGAAATTTTTTGCCCTTTTGCCAAGGCGGCCAGCCACTAATTCCGTCCTTCGCCAGGCTTGACTCTTCCCCAAGAATTAAGTTAATTTTGTCTTATCATTTGCTTAAACTTAAGGTCAAGTTGTTTTCTTCTGATTGAAATTCGTTTGTGATAGATTTTACCTATAACAGGCTTTTAAGGGAGTATTCGTATTTATGTATCAATCAGTTAGTTGGAGAACCCCGGAGTGGATGCATTTCGGGTTCGGCACGGCTCTCCAGGTCGGCCCAGAGGCTAAACGCCTGGGTGCTGGCAAGGTGATGGTGCTCTCCGGTCCCAACGTGGCTAAAAGCGGCATCATGGAGCCTGTGTTCGATTCGCTTAAGGCGGCGGGCTTGGATTATGACCATTTCGACCAGGTGGAAGAAGAACCCACCATATCCAATTTCTATGAAGCCCTGACCGCTGCCAAGGCCGGAAACTTTGATGTCTTCGTCGGAGTGGGTGGCGGCAGCGCCCTAGACATAACTAAGATGGTGGCCGCCATGATTGGCAACGACATGAAATTGGAGGACACCTTTGGTGTGGATCTGATTCCCAAGCGGGGCAGGCCCTCCATAATGGTGGTCACTACCTCGGGCACCGGCTCCGAGGCGACCCGAATCTCTGTGTTCACCGATGTGGAAGCCCAGACCAAACGGGTGGTGAGCGCCTGGAACATACTTGCAGACGTAGCCATCGTGGACCCCAACCTCACCGTGACCATGCCCTCAAAGGTGACCGCCGACACCGGTATCGACGCGTTTATCCATGCGCTGGAATCCTATATCGCGGTCAAGGCCAGCCCTCTCTCTGAGATATATTCGCTAAAAGCCATTGAGCTGTGCGCCCAGAACCTGGGGCCGGCCTTTGCAAACGGCAAAAACCTTGATGCCCGCTATAACATGTCATTGGCTGCCTTATTGGCGGGCATCACCCTGAACAACGCGGGTGTGGGTGTGCTGCATGCCTTCAGCTTTCCCATTGGCCGGGAATACAAGCTCACCCACGGCCCAGCGCTCACCGCCGTGCTTCCGGCCACTATGCTTTCGGTCTCTCTGGCCTGTCCGGAAAAATTCCGTAAGGTAGCCGAGGCCTTTGGCATTGACACCGAACTCATGGACCCGTTCGAAGCCTGCGAGGCGGCGGTGGATGCCATGGCCAACCTCATCGACCTCCTGGGCCTACCCAGCAACCTGAGCCAGGTGGGTGCGGACCGGTCGCGCATAGGCGACTGGGCCAAGGCTTCCCATGCCAACCGGAGGCTTTTGGATAACACCCCGCGCGACCTGTCAGAGGAGGACCTTCACCAGATATTGGAAGATTCCTTTTAGGGTCTGGCCATACTTTGCAAAAACCGCCTTAATTCTGATTTGACTTGGTTTTATCTTTGTTGTATCGGCTAGCTATCTTGTTTTGTCATATCATTTGATAATATTTTGTCAAAACCCAGTAAAGCAACGCTGGTAAAAACAGCCACACCCAACTATTTGCTCATGCAAAACAACCATATATTGACCACCTAGCGGCCGGCAAAACCATTGCTTGGAATCCCAACTGAGATTGGTCTTGACTGGGGCAAATCACCATCAGAGCCAAGCACGCCCCGCTGTACTCGCCGAGCAAGCTTAGAATCTTGAGTGCTCGTCCGTTAATGATTATGAGATGAACTCAGATGCTGGATACGGTTTGTGGAAGATTCCGGGAATTGCGAGGCGCCGAAGATGGAGACCTAGATCCCCTTCCCTTTCTCTTTGCCGCATTACCCTGTCGTTTCCACTTTCATCACTCTGGCCCAGCAGGGCCAAAGCGGAGACAACACTGCCTCGCCGTCTTTTATTTCAAATTGTTGGCCAGGATTGAGGAGGTCCACCAGCCTGCCGCTGATGGGCTCGGAAAGGGTCACCTTTTGATCGATTGGTTTTGGTTCGGCGCTCACCGCCACCATAACCCACTGCTCGGAGGTCCGACGGGAAAAGACCAGCCGGCGATGGCTGAGGAAATGCTGCTGGAAATTCCCCCGGCACAGGGCGGGCAGCTCCCGGCGAAGATGGGCCAGGCGGGTCACCGCCCGCACCAGATCGGCATGGGGCGGGGCCGCCAGGAGCTCATCCAGCTCCAGGCGCGGCCGCAACGGCCAGTCATCTTTCCGGGACTTGACTCCCTCAATACCGAATTCACTGCCGTAATAAATGGCCGGGGTCCCCGGAATTGTAAAAAGAAGGCAGTACAGCGGGTAGAGATGGACCGGATTGCCCAGACGGCTGGCCGCACGGGTGACATCGTGGTTGTCGACAAAGGAGCAAAGGCTTTTTTCCCGGTAAAGGCCCTCCTCGCCGAAATGCCGCCGGAGTGTATAGGCGATTTCATGATAATTCGCGTCATTGAGGCTGGAGTAAAGCCCCTTGTAGCATTCATAGTTGGTTACCGAATCCAGGCCAGCCTCCTCCAGCCAAGGAGTGTAGGGCCCCTTGACCACCTCGCCCATGAGCCAAAAATCCGGCTTTAATCCACGGCAACAATGGGCAAGCTCGCGTATGAACCCCAGCTCCAGGTGATCGGCCGCGTCCAGCCGCAAGCCGTCTATGTCGTACTCACGGATCCAAGAAGCCAGCGCTTGCAAGAGGTGCCCGCGCACCTCCGGATTGCCCAGGTTCAGCTTGACCAAGTCATAACAACCGTTCCAGGTCTGGTATGAAAATGGATCATGCCATGGGCTTGTACCCTTGAAGTCCAGGTGAAACCAATTGACATAAGCTGATTGCGGCCCCTTTTCCCTGACATCTTTAAAGGCGCCGAACTCCCTGCCCACATGATTGAAAACCCCATCCAGCACCAGCCGCATACCCCTGGTGTGCACTTCCTCGACCAGACGGAGTAGGGCCTTGCGATCACCCAGGCGACGATCCACCCGCTGGTAATCCACCACGTCGTAACCATGCGAGCCTGACTCCCACACCGGGCCCAGGAGCACAGCGCTTGCGCCCAGGCTCCGGGCATGGTCAAGCCAGGGGAAAAGCCTTTGCAAGCGGTTATGAGCCGGCCCGGCGAGATCATTCCGCCGGGGGGCCCCGCATAGTCCCAGGGGATAGATATGATAGATTACGGCATCCCCTGCCCATGGATGCATTCCGGTATCTCCTTAGGTGTTAAGAAAAAGGCTGCCAGCGGCGGCCCAGCGAGGCCGGCTGCGAAGACCCTCTGAGGACAACCTCCGCCAGGTTTACGGCAGGCGGGAGCGGGCGCACGACTTAGATTCAGTCAGGCTTTATGGTCTGGGCCTGAGCTTTGCAACACTCCCTCCATCTCCGTCAGATACGGCCGCATCGAAGACGGCCCTCCCGCCTGGTGGGCCCGGAAGGAATATCTCGACCACGGCAGATAGCCCAGGGTCAAGGCGAGCAGGCAGCCTGCCATGGTTGCGGCCAGGCGAACCGCGATGACCATACCATCTATCTCTTGTCCGAAGTCCAACAACAAAATGATGAGGGGCGTCATGACGGCGGTGTAGGCGGCATAGTTGACCTGCCACAGGAGGCGATTCATTGCGGCCAGCGCAGCGATTATGGCGATCAGCACCCAGCCGGGCGGCATGCCGAGCAGGAAAATACAGGTTAACGCAACCCCCAGGGCGGTTCCGGCGGCGCGCTGAAGGGTGCGCTGCCAGGCGGCCATCGGCAAGCGCTGAACCACCAGCACCACCGTGATGGACACCCAATAAACGCGCGGATGGGGCCAGAGCCACTGCAGCGCTTGGGCCGCCGCCAAACACAGGGTGATCCGGATGGTGTATTGCCAGCCGGAGAGCCGGCAAAGTGATCTGCGCCAGCGCCGCAAGAGTTGCGCCGCCGAATACTTGGGAGACGGAGTGGATGAGACGGGTCGCTTTGCGGAGGGGAAAACCGCCCAAAACACCGGCCTTAAGAACAGGGTAAGAATGGCAGTCCCGAAGGCTCCCAGACTGAAAATTAACATGGCGGCCAGAGGATTAAGGCTCTGGTTACCGAGGTGGGCTGCGATGATTACATACAGCGTAAACTGGATGCTGGCCCGCACCATGAGTCTGCTGATGCCGCCCAAAATCCCGGCCAAGGCTGCCAGCGCAGGTATACCAAAGCTGGTCAGCGCGCCTTGCCCGTTTATGATCGAACCGAGTAACATGGCCGTGCTTCCGGCGATCAGGGCGTAGGCCATACCTACAGCCTGCTCACGGAAGGTCTGCCCGCTCCCAGTTCCGCTCATGGCAAGGCCGCCAAAGGATGCGAAGGTGCCGATGCCTGGTTGGCCTACCAGGAAGCCAAGCGCCAGCGGTCCCGCGATTCCCAAAATGGCCACAACAATCTGCCACGCCTCCACCACCTCTCCTGTGGAGGACGAACCCGGGAGATCCGGCCGCTGGGCCCATAGAGAGCCAGACCGCGTGCATATGCGCTGCAGGATCGCCCTCACCGCCGCCCCCCCGCTCGCTGGGGGCTCGGGGGGGATTTCTCTAAGGCCGGCGTTTCATGCTCTTGGATAATAGAGGCGAGACGGTCCAAAAGGCCAGCAGTCAGTCCCAGCAAACCCTGCTCCACCGGAGTCAACTCTTGACTGATGATCTTGGCAAGGGTCAGACGCTGTTCCCGAATCTCCTGGCTCAACAACTGCCTTCCCCTCTCGCTTATCTCCAACAGGCTCTGGCGAAGATCCGCAGGGTCCGGCTGCCGCGAAATCAGTTTACTCTCCTCCAAGTCTGCCAGCAGGCGGGTAAGCGATTGGGGTTTGACGCGCAGATAGGCGGCCAACGAACTGGCCGTGGACGTGCCCTCCCGATTGAGGTACCCCAAGATGCTGATCCGAGACCAACTCAACTCCCTGACCGGCCGCAGAGATCTCAGCAGGCGCAGAAACCGCATTGTGCTGCGGTGCAGTTGATCGGCAGTGTCCAGCGCATCTTCTGGTGGGTTGTGTGCGGTATTCATATTAATAAGATTAGCTTATTAATATAATGGTGTCAATACGCCAACCAATCCACCTAAAATATATTTTATTATTATATCAAGGCAG
>JASFOZ010000170.1:0-8105 GCA_050116255.1 Desulfarculaceae bacterium | reverse complement strand
ATGCGCACCTATGGCTTTAACGAGGATTACTACCGCGAGGCCGCAAATAGGGACGTCAAGTTCATCCGCTATGAGCCTGAGGACAAGCCCCAGGTGGAGGCGGTCGAGGAAGGGGGCAAGCCGGTGCTGCGGGTGGCGGTGAGCGATCCCATCCTGGGCCAGAAGCTGGGCATAGACGCGGACACCCTGGTCTTGTCCGTGGCCGTCATTCCCTCGGAGGAAAGCCAGGAGGCGGCCCGTTTGTTCAAGGTGGCCATCGGCCCGGATGGCTTTTTGCAGGAGGCCCATGTCAAATTGAGGCCAGTGGACTTTGCCGCGGACGGCGTCTTTCTCTGCGGCACCGCCCACTATCCCAAGCATCTGTCCGAGACCATCAAGCAGGCCTACGGCGCCGCCGGCAGGGCCTTGACCCTGCTCTCCCATGAGATGGTCACGGTCACCGGCGCCGTCTGCGAGGTGGATGAGAAAAAATGTATGGGCTGCGGGGCCTGTATGGATGTCTGCGCCTATGACGCCATCGAGCTGCGCAAGACCAAGACGGGCAAAAAGGCGGTGGTTAACCCGGTCATCTGCAAGGGCGACGGCCTCTGCAACGCCAAGTGCCCCACCGGCGCCATCACCTTGAAGCACTTTACCGACGAAGAGATCTTGAGCCAGATCGACGCCATGGCCGCGCCCAAAGAGGCGTCGCCCCGTTTGGACGCCGCGGTGGGGGAGTAAAGGCGCGCCTGAACCGGTGTTGAACTATAAAGTGCCTGTAAACCGATTTACTGAGAAAGGGGGTGAGAAGGTATGAGTGCGGGGCTCAAATTTAAACCCAGTATAATCGGCTTCGTATGCCATTGGTGAGCATACGGAGCAGCAGACATGGCTGGAGTTTCCAGGCTACAATATTCCACGGAAGCGAGACTGGTGCGCGTCATGTGTTCCGGCAGAGTGGATCTGGAGTTTGTGCTCAGATCCTTCTCCAAGGGAATGGACGGGGTGTTCATCGGCGGGTGCCGTCTCAATGAATGCAACTATATCACCCACGGCAATTACCATGCCCTGACCATGGTGCTTTTGTGCAAAAGGATCATGGAGCACATCGGGCTCGACCCCCAGAGGCTGAAGGTGGAGTTCATGTCCTCGGGCGAGGGCATGCTCTTTGCCGAGGTCATGAGCGACTTCGGCAAACAGATCGAGGCCCTGGGCCCCCTGGGCCAAGCCGAGGGCCTGGATAACGAAGAATTAAAGGCCAAGCTTGACGAAGTCAGAAAGCTGGTCCCCTACATCAAGATGGCCAAAAGGGACAAGCTGGACACCCGCCTGAAAGACCCGGACCAGTATGAGGACTTTTTCAGCCGCGAGGAGATAGACGAGCTGCTTGGCGAGGTGGTCTCCTATCATATAGACCCGGATAAATGCCAGGCCTGCATGATGTGCCTCAGGAGATGCCCGGTGGAGGCCATCGTGGGCGGCAAGAACCAGATCCATGTGATCGACCAGGACAAGTGCATTAAGTGCGGAACCTGCTTTGAGGCCTGTCCCCCCCGCTTCGGCGCGGTGGAGAAGATCAGCGGTGAGCCGGTACCGCCCCCCATACCGGAGGCGGACAGAACCCTGGTGCGAAAGGGCAAAGAAAGCGGCCAGCAACCCCAGCAGGGCTGAGGTTCAAGATCTCCTTGCCGGCATCTGAAACCAGCCGCCGGTTTCTAAGTACATTTAGAAACCGGCGGTTTGCTTTTGTACCTTGATAAGGCCGCAGCCATGCCCTGACCCGGCCTGACGGCAGATGGGGTTCAGGGTGCCTTGGCCTACAATCTGTTGCATATGATCCGGGAGTTTCACTTGCAGGGCGAGGACGTCAAGCGGTCCATGGAATGGTTGATCCGGCGGATCATAAAGGCTGCTTCACGAATTTCCCACAGTGCCCGCCGCTGGTGGGTGCATGTGGCACCTTCGTTTCCCTTGGCACACCATTACAAGGCAGTGCTTGGTACAGGTTGAATCGGAAACTCCAGAAAATTGATCTAGAGGGTTGAATCGGGTTACTATGCACTGAAAATGGGGAAATCGAAAATTTCTTCCAGTTTTCAGAGTAATCAGTAGTAAATATGGAGCGTTTGCAGCCTTGTGCCGCCCAAATGGCGCACTGCCCGGACAAACGAAGCTGCGAGCAGCCCAAAAAACGAAAACGCGCCTACTGCCGCATAATTTAGGGTTAACAATATCCATGCAGAACCAAAGACACTACATCGGCGTGTCATTGATGGCTTTCGCGATGCTGGCTATTCCGATATCTGACGGGATAGTGAAACTATTGAGCGAGCATCACCCTGTTCTTTTCCTGAACTGGATGCGATTCTTCGTCGGTGGAATGATATTTACGCCATTGGCATTCATCTTCTCGAGGGGCACTAGATATGGGATGAACGAGTTACTCTCACTGACGTGGAGAACAGCATTACATGTAGTTGCTATCAGTCTGTACTTCTTAGCCATTGCACGGGTCCCTCTCGCTGATGCGCTTGGCGCCTATTTTATAGCGCCGATTGTTGCTGTGGTCTTTGCTGCTTGGTACTTGCGTGAAAGTATCTCGCGTCTGCAAATGGCTGCAGTTCTAGTAGGCTTTATGGGCGCGATGATTGTGGTGCGCCCCGGAGCCTCGATGAACATTGGTATGGTCTACGCCGTGTTGTCGGGTTTCGTGTTTGGCCTTTTTCTCGTGTTAACACGTAAAGCGGGGCAAACCGTTGCGCCGATAATCACATTGGGATTTCAGTGCATTGTTGGCACGTTTCTTCTACTTCCTATAGCGATTTACTATTGGACGCCCGTCTCATGGTTGGATGCGGCTTTGATTTTTGCAGCCGGGATTATCTGGTCGGTTGGACATCTGGCCATTGTCAAAGCATTCTCCCTTGCGCCAACCTCTGTACTTGCCCCTATCGTATACATGGAGATCGCAGGAGGCGCGGGAATAGGCTACGTCTTGTTTGGTGACCTTCCTAGCGTGGGGACAATGGTAGGGATTATGTTGGTTGTATTGGCCGGACTGCTGGTTAAGTTCCGCAAAGGACCGTCATCGGATAAAGTCGATGTCGGGTAGAGACAAGATCAAGGGCAGAACCAAACATTTGAGTGGACCGGATTATGCTCCGCTGGCGCTCCGCAAAACCCAGCGCACAGTTTCGCTACTGAACCGCCCCGGTTTTTCCGGATTAAAGAAATCTTTCGTAATTAATCCATAAGGTTGTAAGATCACCCAGACTCAGGAGTTTATTGCCTGCAGCCACATCTTCTAGATCAAGAGCTATGGTGAATTAATTCGCCTTCCACGGTAAAGTGTGATACATGGTCATCGTATCTTAAGAAAAAGGGCCGGGCGGCTTCAGCCACCACGGCTTTTTCTATACCATCCTTGGCAAACTCCTTTACTGCTTCCAGAGAATCCCATGTTGTCATGACCATAAATTCCACGCCGTCGGCGACCTCCCGGCGCAGGATTTTGGCCCCAAGATTTCCCTTCATTTTTGAAAATTGAGGAAAGATGTCGTTTTTTACATGATGGCAATAGCTGTCTGCATCTTTGCGGTGCGCGGTCCCATACCAGACTCGAATAATCTTGCTCATTAATCCGCTCCTTAATTGCATGTTAATGGACATTCCGGAGATTTTTAGGGGGATGGTGTCCTATTGCATATTGTTTTGGAGTGATCCCAATGATGTTTTTAAAATGACGGGTAAAATGGCTCTGGTCTGAAAAGCCCATCTCATAAGCCACCTGCGCCACCGGGGTTTTCTTTGCCAGCAACTTTTGGGCATGTCTGATGCGGGTTTGAATAAGGTAGGCGTATGGGGGTATGCCCACGGAATGCCGGAAACAACGTATTAAGTAGGCGCGGCTCAAGCGGGTGATTCTTACCAGTTCGTTTATGCTGATATTCTGGTTAAAGTGGGCGTGGATATAGTCCTTGATCAGACTGACCGCTTTTGGCTCCCTTCCCGGGTCAGGCGCAGAGGCGACTTTGCCGTGAGCCTGGGCAAAAGTCGCTAAAACATCAATAAACCGGGTTTGCTTTTCCAGGGTGTCGGCCCTGCCTTGCAAAAGGCGATGCAGGGCCTGAAGCCTGTTAAACCAGATTTTATCTTCAAAGCATAGGCCGCGGAAAAAGGGCAATAATGATTTTTGGGGAAGTATGCGCCTGAAGGTTTCCTGATTAATATAAAACATCCGGTAGCTCCAGGTATGGTCGCTGACAACCTGTCCGGTGTGAACTTCATCAGGATTCATCACCACTATTTTCCCTGGAGCGAGATGAAATACGGAACCCCGGTAGTTGTTATCGCCGAATCCGTCTTCAATAACGCCGATGCTGTAGCCTTCATGGCTATGACGGCGAAACTGATGGATCATGTTATAGGCGCGAAAACATTCCAGCCCCTTGATATCCTCCACATCCCATAAGGCGGTATATTTCTTGCCGTCTGTTGGAGCTGGCGTCATCTCGATTCCTCCAAAATCCTATAGGCCATGGCGGTTTTTAGTAAGTTAAGAATAAAGGCAAGCCTTGGTTCTTTGTCTATCATGTGACCAAGGCAATGTTAACAAATCTGGAAATAATTTCTTGAACGATAGTGCCCTTTTGCGTTTTATGGCTTGGGTTTGGCCTCGGGTGCTTAAGCGCCACCAACCCTGTCAACTGCGTGGCGGCCCGGTCTAAGTCTGGGCGCCGGCTGTGTCAGGCTGGGGAGGCGCTTGATCTGTCTGCAATGCCTGAGGTGGCGCCGCCGTGGCTGCGGCCGGCTTTTGATAATCTTTGGCCAGCATGGTGAAGAGGAATATGTAGGGTAGATAGGCGATCATTTGCAGGCATGACAAGTCGGGAAAAATCGTAGGGGGCGTTACCGGCGCGGCGTAAATCAGGATCAGCGCCACGGACATTGGTAAGTTGCCCAGCAAGAAATAGGCGAAGCCTGAGGCCAGCCAGCGCATGAGGTTGGGCTTGGGCGCGGAGTTGAACCGGGAACCTAGGTACACAAGCACCAGGCCCACAAACGAGGTCACGATGGAAACCACCACCGCCGACTGCATGTGCCCCCAATTTTCTTGGGCAAAGTTCGGAAGGTAGATATATGAGTAGGAGAGAATCTGTCCACCCAAACTGATCAGCAGTCCGGCAATCAGAAAGACCCACCTGACCGGCGCGGCCTTGGAGGTGCTGCCGGCCGGTACCCTGGACTTTAAAACCAAAGACAGAATAGCCGCGATAAGGGCCAGGGCTGACACGGTGAATGGGATCCAAAGATTGGATCTACCACCTATGATTACAGGTCCCTGCGGCATGGCGTAAATAATGATTAAGCCAACGTTAAGCCCATATAGGAATATGGTTAGATTAAATGTAAAAGAGACCCATCTAATGGTTCCTTTAACGCAGCCGATGATGAAAATAACCAAAGGTACGAGTACTATGATGGCATAGCCAAAGAGATTCATACTGATTACCTCCCGGTTTTGAGCCGTGTTGAGAACTACAATACTTAGTTAAAACAGTATGATATTCCTTAACGCCTGACTGCGGACACAGGATATTTTTCACTAGTTTTTTGGATTAACCCCCATTGAGACAACATAGTATCCTATTTCAAACAACCCGGTCAATTTTTTGGATAGTGCCCTGGTATGTTTATGGCTTGGGTTTGGCCTCGGGTGGTTTACTTGCCGCTCTAGTCCGCTTCCGGAAGGGCGTCGAACACCACCTGGTCAGCGCCGTTAAAGACCAAAAACCGGCTCACCTTGGCCCGACCGATGACCACCATGCCCATGTCCCTGGCCATGTCCAGGCCCATGTGAGTCACCCCGGACCTGGAGATCAGCACTGGAATGCCCATAAAGGCCGCCTTCATCATTATCTCCGAGGTGAGCCGGCCGGTGGTGAAGAAGATCTTGTCTTGGCCGGGCATGTCCTCCAGCCACATGCGCCCGGCGATAACGTCGGCGGCATTATGCCGGCCCACATCCTCCACGCACATGATCACCTGCTCTCCCTGGCATAGACAGCAGCCATGCACTGACCCGGCCCGGCGGTAGATGGGGTTCAGGGGGGCCACCGCCTTGAGCACCTTATAGATAAGGGACCGTTGCACCTGCACCTGAGGCAGCTTTTGCTGATAGAGCTTGTCCACGGTGCAACTGAACAGGGTGCCTTGGCCGCAGCCGCTGGTCACTGTGACCCGGGAGGTCTTTTCCTCCAGGTCCGGGATACCCTGGCCCTGGCGGGTGGCTATGTTCACCGTCTCCCGGTCCCAATCCACCTCCACGGACTCGATGTCCTGGATCCGCTCCAGTAGGCGCTGGTTGCGCAGATAACCCAGGGCCAGCTCCTCAGGATTGGTGCCCAGGGTCATCAGGGTGACGATCTCGCGGCCGTCCACCTTGATGGTAAGGGGCGATTCCCCGGGTATGGAGACCCGCCTGGGCTGGCCCAGGTGGTCGAGCACCTCCACCTGGTGCACCGGCTTTAGTCCAGCCCGGCTCAGCCTGGGTTTGGGGGATGGTTTTTTTGATGGGATCATGTGCGCCTATTCGCCCGGACTATTTTTATACGGGGCCGCTTGCAGCCCTTGCCTTTTGGTCAATGGAAATGTAATCCAGCCAAAGACCGCTTCAGGGAGCGGCTGTACTTTACCTGCGGGTATCCCAGAATAAGGGCGATACCCTGCTGGTTTTTTGGAGGTATGCCGTATTTTTCCTTTAATTTGCGGGCGGTCTTGATAAAGGGCGCCGGGGTGCCGATCATGCAGCTGCCCATGCCCAAGGACTCCGCCGCCAGCATGGCATAGGTGGCAGAAACCAGGGGATCGGCCGGGTCGGCATAAACCGAGACGTGGAAATACATCACCAAGAGTGCATGATAAAAAAGCGAATCCTCTCCCCGGGGTCTTTCTTTTAGAAAGTGAAGGATCGCCGGGTATAAGAAGGTCTTGGCCTGTTCGGTCAGCTCCTTGCCGAAAAAAGGGCGTAAAAGGACGCGGCCCAGGGGACTGAACATCCACTTTGATTTGGCCATTACTCCTACGATATCATCGCCGAACTCCCGCACCTTTTCCCTGCCCTGTACGATCAGTATTTCAACGTCAGAGGGCGGCAGCCCCATGGGTGCGGTGGACACGGCCTTGATGATCATCTGGAGGTGCTCGGGCTCGACCGCCTTGTCTTTAAAACTTCTTGTGCTGCGGCGGGCGTACATCAGGGCCGTCAGTTGGTCATAATCGGCGCGGCTTTGGACCGGGGGTATGGGGAAAAAATCAGCGGGCGAAAGGGTCCTGCCCCTTACTTCTATACATTGTTGGGGACACACAGCCACGCACTGGCCGCAGCCTATGCAGCCGAACAGCCGGGATTGATCGACTCCGATTTTGTCGGCGTCTAGATACAGGGGGTCCCCGCTGCAAACACTGAGGCATAGCTTACAGAGATTGCACTTGTCATGATCGATGCTGACCTGGGCAGTGCCTTGGGCGCGTCCGGTTCTGATGGACATCAAATTCTCCAGTATCAGGGAACGGCTTGGGTCAGGCCGCAGGGCGCTTACAAGCCCGGGGAGGGTGAATATTTTAAGGCGCTCCGGGTAAGCGGCGCCGCCGCTTTCCGGCGGGACCGCCGCCTAAGGCGAATAAAATATCAGATATCCATTTCCAGGTTGATCATATCACCTTCCTGGAAGCCGAGACGGTTGAAAAATTTAAGGAGCTTCCAGTCCCGCCGCTTTACAAAGGTATAAATGGTGTCCACGCCCGCTTTCTTCAGGTTCCGGGCCATCTCCTTAAACAGGATTCTGGCGATGCCCTTGTTTTGGTACTCTGGGTCCACGCCGATGGTATCGATCCAGCCTATGTTTTCCGGAACCCCGTACTCCCAGCGGCTGGCGCCGCCGATGATAAAGCCGACCACCTTGCCGCCCTGCTCAGCCACCAGGGAGGAGATCTGGGAGCGCTTTTCCACCAGATCCAGCTTCATCTCCCAATGTTCAGGCCTTGATTTACCCAGAACCTTGAGGTCTATCGCCACTATCTGGTCCAGGTCCGAGGGAACCATGGCGCGAATGGCAGGTGGACCC
>JASFOZ010000169.1:0-8161 GCA_050116255.1 Desulfarculaceae bacterium | reverse complement strand
CCTCTTGGATTGGACGCTATGCACGCCTATGCCTTGGCCCAAGAGACTGCCAGGCTCAAAGAATGCTTCGTGGCCCCCCCACTCAATTATGGATTATGCCGCAGCACCAGTCTTCACCCCGGTACCGTAGGCATATCCTTACCCACTCTAAGTGGGTTAATATATGATATCGGAACCGCCTTTTTCCAGCAAGAAATTCGGTGCTTGTGTGTGCTCACCGGACACGGGGGCGGAACCCATCAAGCCGCCCTGGTGGACGCGGGCGAGCAGCTTCTCAAAGATACGGGCCTGGAGGTCGCTGTGGTCTGCGTGCTCGACCTTCTGGAGCAGGCCCGGGAGTTTTTGGCCTGCGAAGGGGATTCCCACGCCGGGGAGGTGGAGACCTCCTTGGCCCTGCACCTTTGGCCCCATCTGGTCAAGGGGACCGCTCCTGAGGAGTATCCGTCCTTTCCCAAGTTCCTGCTGGTGCGGGACAAGCCCAACCATTGGCCGGGAGGAGTATGGGGCGATCCCTCCCAGGCCAGCGCCGACAAAGGCAAACGCATTCTGGAGACAGAGGCCAGGGCCCTGGCCGGGGTCTTGGAGGATTTAGAGGCCCGAATATGCGCTTAGGGGGGTTTTCATGGCCGGCCTGAACCTGGATATCCCGGGCTGGCGGCGCCTGGAGTTGATTCACCTGGTGTTGGACTTGAACGGCACCCTGGCCCTTGACGGCGCCCTTATCCCCGGAGTCAAAAAGGCCATATCTTCCCTGAGCCGCGACCTGACCTGCCATCTGGTCACAGCCGACACCTTCGGCACCGCCGGAGATCTCTTGGGGCCGGAGGTGAACCTGGCCATAATCAAGCCTGGCGGAGAATCAGGGCAAAAGCTAAAATTGGTGGAGTCTTTGGGCGCCGAAACAGTGGCGGCCCTGGGAAACGGGGCCAATGACGCCGAGATGCTTGGGGCCGCTAGCCTGGGGATTGCGGTGCTGGGCGCTGAAGGAGCCCATTTATCGGCCCTGCAGGCGGCGGATGTGGTGGCGCCGGGTCCTTTGGAGGCCCTGGGGCTTCTGCTCCACCCCGACCGGCTGCGGGCCACCTTGAGAAGATGAATGAGAAAGGAAAAAATGGCTGATCCGGTTAAATTAGCCGAAAAAGCCCGGGCCGCCGGTTGAGCGGCTAAAATAGGTCCGGGCGACCTGGCTGAAATCCTTAAGGGACTGCCTCTTGAGACGGACCCCCGGCTCCTGGTGGGAGCCGGCACCGCCGACGACGCTGGGGTGTATCAACTCAACGAGGAAGTGGCCCTGATCCAGACGGTGGACTTTTTCACGCCCATCGTCAACGATCCTTATTTGTTCGGCCAGATCGCCGCCGCCAACGCCCTCAGCGATGTATACGCCATGGGGGGCCGGCCCTTGACCGCCCTTAACATATGCTGCTTTCCGGTAAAGGAGCTTGAGGCCTCCGTCTTGCGTGAGATCCTAAGAGGCGGGCAGGAGATGGTGCACAAGGCCGGGGCGGTGCTGGCCGGTGGGCATTCGGTGGAGGACCCGGAGCTCAAATACGGCCTGGCCGTGACCGGCGTGGCCCACCCCCAGAAGATCGTCACCAACTCAGGCCTGAAACCCGGCCAGCAGCTGGTGCTGACCAAGCCTTTGGGCACCGGCGTGATCGCCACCGCCCTCAAGGCGGGGTTGGCCAGCCCTGCGGCCGTGGAAAGGGCCGTGGCCGTGATGACCCAGCTCAACGCCGCTGGTGCTGAGGTCATGACCGGCTGCGGGGTTAGCGGGGCCACCGACATAACCGGGTTCGGCCTGCTGGGTCATGCCCTGGAGATGGCCCAGGCCTCGGGCCTCAACCTGGTGATCGAGGCGGGCAAGGTTCCGGTGATGCCCGAGGCCCGGGAGATGGCATCCATGGGCCTGGTGCCGGTGGGCAGCCACGCCAACCGCGTTTTTTGCGAAAGGTCGCTGATAATCCTGGGCCAGGCGGACCAGATACTCTACGACCTGTTGGCCGACGCCCAAACCTCGGGCGGCCTGCTCATGGGCCTGGACCCGGACTGCCTGGACCAGGCCATGGACCTTTTCCAGCAAAAGGGGATCAGCGCCGCCGTGATCGGCCAGACCCAGCCCGATCCCGCCGGCAAGGTGACCCTGGTTTTTTAGCCTTACAACCGTCAATTGACACCATGGTCCGGCAAGGCTATCCTGCCGTCATGATCAAGGTGCGCCAGGGCGGAGTGCCCCTTTTACATTTCCCCGGCTTGTCCCAGCTTCCCGGCATAATCCACGCCGTTACCACCAGGCATGGCGGGGTGAGCCAGCCTCCCTATGAGAGCCTCAACCTGGGCCTGGCCCAGGATGACGACCCTGAGTCGGTCCAGGTCAACACCGAGAAGGTCCGCCGGGCCTTGGGCCTGGAGCGCCTGGTTTTTTCTTATCAGGTGCACGGCACCACGGTCAGTCAGGTCAACGGCGAGGAAGTGGTGCCCATACAGGGCAGCGACGGGCTGTGCACCGGCCGCCCCGGCGTGGGGCTGCTCATAAAGCAGGCCGATTGTCAGGCGGTGATACTGACCGTACCGGGCCGCATGGTGGCCAACCTGCACGTGGGCTGGCGGGGCAATGTCAGCAACATGCCCGGCCGGGGGGTGGAGTTTGTGTGCCGCCATTTCGGGGTGGAGCCCGCCGACATTCTGGCCGCGGTTTCTCCCAGCCTGGGCCCTTGTTGCGCCGAGTTTATCAACCATGAATCCGAGTTGGGGCCGGACTTTCTGCCCTATCAGGTCGGCCCCAACCATTTCAACCTCTGGCGGGTCACCGTGGACCAGCTGACCGCCGCCGGGCTGCTTCCCCGGAACATAGAGGTCAGCGGGGTCTGTAATAAATGCTCCCAGGACTTTTTTTCCTACCGCCGGGAAGGGCCGCGTTCCGGGCGCTTCGGCACCGTGGTGGCCCTGGGTAATGGAGCCGGGGCATGAAGGTTCAGGCTGAGGTGGTCTCCAACCAGAAGGCAGGCCCGGATATATACCTGCTCCGCCTGCTGGCGCCGGGTCCGGCCCGCAGGGTGCGTCCGGGCCAGTTCTTTATGCTGCGGACGGGTCCAGGCCCGGAACCGCTTTTGGCCCGGCCCTTCTCCGCCCATGGCGTGGAGCTGGACCAGGTTTTGATCCTGTACCGGGTGGTGGGAAGGGGCACCAGCCTGCTGAGCCGGGCTCAGGCGGGCGCCGGCCTGACTCTGTGGGGGCCTTTGGGCCGGGGGTTTGATCTCGAGGCCAGCCGGCCGCTTTTGGTGGCGGGCGGAATGGGACACGCCCCCCTGGCCTTTGCCGCCCAGGTTTTGGAGGCCGGGGGGAAAAAGGCGGTTTATCTATCTGGAGGCAGCACCAGGGAGGTGATCGAACCCCTGGAGGACCAGCTGCGCTCCCGGCTTCGATACGGCCTGGCCGATGATCTGGGCCCGTTCTTGGAGGCGGATCCGGATGCAACCGGCTCTGACCAGACGCCCCGGCCCTGTGTGGCCAAGGCGACATCCACTGAAGACGGTTCTTTGGGCAAGAAGGGATTGGTCACAGAACTTCTAGCAGACATACTTTCTGCTTATCCTGAAAGATTCGACAATGTAATCGCCTGCGGGCCGGTGGCCATGTTAAAGGCCGTGATCCGGGCCTGCCCGGAAACACAGGTTTCCTGCCAGGTGTCATTGGAGGCTCCCATGGCCTGCGGCCTGGGCGCCTGCCTCGGTTGCGCGGTGCCGGCCCAGGGGGGCGGCTATGTGCGGGCCTGCCAGGAGGGGCCGGTCATGGACGCCGCCCAGGTGGACTGGGAAAGGATCTGATAAAGGAGGAGCTGCAGTGGGCGCCTTATTCCAGGATTGGCGAATGTCGGTGGCGGTGGTGGTGGTGAGCTGGGGGCTGTGGGCCTTCTTCGGCAAGATGGCGGTGGACCGCCTGGGCTGGCCCACGACTGCCATAGTCGGGTTCTGCGTGGGGGCTTTACTGATGGCCTCCTGGGTGGTGCCCCAGTTCCGCTGGCCGGGGCTGATACAAATCTGGCCGGCGGCGCTCTATGGCGTCTTCGGCTCCCTGGGGGCGTTGATGCTCATGCGGGCCTTAAGCCAGGGGCCGGTGGCCTTGGTGCTGCCTCTCTCCGAGGGGTACCTGGTCATATCGGTTATACTGGCGGTGCTTTTCTTGGGCGAGATGATGAACCTAAGGCGTATGGCCGGGCTGTTGCTGATCTTGGCCGGGTCGGTGTTTTTGGCCGGAGAGGGATCCCCATGAGCGAGGATTTGGAAGTTTTCCTGGAGCCTGCGCCAGGCATCCAGTGTGATCACCAAAAGGTGCGCGACCTGGCCCGGCAGGTGGCCAAAGGCGCTTCCGATGATGTGGAGGCGGCCCGCAGCCTGTTCTATTTCGTGCGCGATACGGTTCGTTACAGTGTATACGTGCCCTTTGAGCGGCTGGAAGACTACCTGGCCCTGAACACGCTTGAGCGCGGCTTTGGCTACTGTGTGCAAAAAGGCGCCCTTTTGTGCGCTTTGGCCCGTTCCTTGGGCATTCCGGCCCGCCTGGCCTTTGCCGACATCAAGAATGATCTGCTGCCGGACCATATGGACCGGCTTTTGCCCGGAGGGATAATCCGCTTTCATTGCTTCTTGGAATGGTGGCTGAAAGACCGCTGGCTGAAGTCCACCCCCAGCTTTGACGCCCAGCTCAGCCGTAACAAGGGCTGGCGTTTGGTGGAGTTCAGCGCCAGCGAGGACGCCATGCTCCCCAGCCAGGACCTTGAGGGCCGGCCCCATGTGAGCTATCTGGCCTATCACGGCTGGCGGCTGGGGGTGCCCCTGGAGGAGTTTTTGGAAGTCACCCGGCGCTGCTACGGTTCCGAAGGGGTAAAGCTGTGGCGGGACATGGCCGAGCAGGGGCCTGCCCAGTCCAAGGACAAGGGCCCATGAGTTCCCCAGTGCAAACCCAGGTCAAGCTGGGGCGGCTGAGCCTGCAGAACCCGGTGATCGCCGCCTCCGGCACTTTCGGCTACGGCTGGGAGTTTGAGGGCTACCTGGATCTGAACGGCCTGGGCGGGATAGTGACCAAAGGCATCAGCCTGGGGCCCCGCCCCGGCAACCGGCCCCCCCGCACCTGGGAGACGGCCTGCGGCATGCTCAACGCCATCGGCCTGGCCAACGTGGGCCTGGAGGCGTTCCTCAAGGAAAAGCTCCCCTTTTTGGCCGGACTGGACGCCAAGGTTATAGTCAACCTCTATGCCGAGACCCTGGAAGACTTTACCGCCCTGGCCGCAGCCCTGGAGGGCGTGCCCGGTGTGGACGCCCTGGAGCTGAATGTGTCCTGCCCCAACGTCAAAAAGGGCGGCCTGGCCTTTGGCCAGGATCCCGGGGCGGTGGGCGAGGTGACCGCCGCGGTGCGAAGGCAAACCAGCCTGCCTCTGTGGGTGAAGCTGACCCCCAATGTGAGCGATCCCACGCCCATGGCCCGGGCCGCAGCCGACTCCGGCGCCGACGCCATAAGCCTTATCAACACCATTTTGGGCATGGCCATAGACGCCCGCAGCCGCCGCCCCCGCCTGGGCAATCTCTACGGCGGCCTCTCTGGGCCGGCCATCAAGCCGGTGGGGCTGCGTATGGTCCACCAGGTATCCCAGGCAGTGCCGCTGCCGGTGGTGGGCATGGGCGGAATCATGTGCGGCGAGGACGCAGCCGAGTACCTTCTGGCCGGGGCCAGGGCGGTGCAGGTGGGCACAGCCAATTTCGTGGACCCCCAGGCCTGTCTGCGCGTGGCCCGGGAGCTGGAGGAGTTCTTGGCGGAGCAGGGCATCGCCGACGTAAACGAGCTGGTGGGGGCCCTTCAGGCGTAGGGCCGCCGGAGAGGAGGAAGCCATGCGGGCCGATTCCCAGACCGAGGCTGAGGTGAGGGCGGTTATCGAAGGCCAACTCAGGGCCTACAGCGAAAAGGATCTGGAACGGGCCATGTCCTTCTTTGCCCCGGAGGAAGACCTGCTGGGCATTGGCTCCGGCGCCGACGAGATCCGGCGCGGTATCGGCGAACACCGCCAGGCCCTGCAAAGAGACTTTGATCAGTCCCAAGGCCTGCAGACCGGGCTTAATTGGCTGGATGTGTCCTGCGCCGGGGATGTGTCCTGGGCCGCCGCCGGGGTTCACTACCAGGCCGAGGCCGGGGGTATGGTTTTGGAGGGCGACGCCCGCCTGACCACGGTTCTGCAAAGGCGCGGCGATCATTGGCTCATCGTGCAGTCGCACTTTTCACTCCCCTTTCAGGGCCAGGCTGAGGGAGAGTCTTTCCCCCAGGCCTAGCTGGAGAAAGAGCGCCGCCAGGTGAGCCGGGAGCGTCCCCCCAATCCTACCCTATGCAACCCCGGCGCGGGCCTGAGCTGTTTCAGGTGCTGCCCGCCCATCCGGCCCCCAGACTACGACCATATTGATTTTCAAGGCTCCCTCAGGCGGGAGCTGGCCGACAACCTGGCCGCCTTTAAGGCCGGGCGCCTGCCCTCCGGGCCCATGACCGGCTTCTCTTGTCCGGGGCTGGGCTTTCTGGACTCCCGGGGAAGACAGGCCGGCTGTCTTTTGCATCCGGCCCGCAACCAGGGCCGGGACCTGAGAACCATAACCGGCTATGCCCAAAAGTGCGCCCAGGAGACCTGCCCTTCCTTCAGGGCCTTTGCCGCCCTGGAGGAAGCCGCCGGCCGCAGGCTCTTGGACTTATGCATGGGCATGGACAGCTTCGTCTTCTCCAGCCTTAGGCACAATCCGGTGATGCGGCTGTTGGAATTCGGGCCTGAGGCGGCCCGGGCGGCGGCTGGTCTGGAGCTTGAGGGGATCGATGGCATGCGGGCCTGGCCCTGGCTTTGGCAGTGCCCGCCGGCCTGGGGATGGTTTTTGGCCGGGGCGGTCTCAGCAGGCGGACCCCAAATCCTAAACTCCGCCGGCCTGGCCTTAAAGCTGAGGCAGGCTGTGGAGGCCCTAAGGCCCGGCATGCAGCCCAGGCCGCCCCATAGGGTGGGTCAGCCCCTAACGGGCCTGTGCCCGGAATGGGAGGCCAGGTTCTGGCGCTGGCTCACCGGCAGGAACCATGCCCTGCCTGGCGAGCTGTCCCGCTGGCGGGAGGCTGCCCGCGAATCTTTGAGTTCACAGGAGTGGAGTTTACCAGGGGCCTGACTGTGTTAAGATATAATGCAAGCCTTGTTAATGAACCATTTTCAGGAGCAGTCCCATGGAAGAATGTCACGTAGCCATTAAGAAGATCATGGTTGCCTTGGACTTGTCGGATTATTCCGAGAGCACTTATACCTATGCGGTCACCCTGGCCCGGTCTCTGGGAGCGGAACTCATCCTTATCAATGTGATTAACTCCCGGGGACTGGAGACCCTGGACCGCCTCTCCGCCCAAGGCTATGATATTTCAAGAGAAAAGTATGTTAGCGAGACTAAACAAAACCGGCAGGAGACCTTTGAGAAGGAATACCTGCCCCGGGCCGGCAGCGTTCCCGTGCGCCTGATATTTAAGGAGGGATTACCCTGGGAGGAGATCTTAAAGGCCATCAAAGCCGAAGGCGCAGACTTTATAGTTATCGGCACCAAGGGACGCAACGCCCTGGAACACGTGCTTTTCGGCTCCACTGCCACCAAGGTGAACCGCCATGCTCCCTGCACCGTGGTATCGGTGCGCGGCCCGGAGCATTGCCGCATCCCCTTAGGGAGTTAGTCTCTCGCCCCAACGGCCGGGCTGCTTCTCTGGGGAGGGGCGGCAGGCCGCTTAAATGAGCGCCAGCTAAAAGTCCGCTACGGCCCTGGTTGCCGTGGCGGGCTTCTTATTGCAGCCGGATTATCAGGTCTTCATGTTGATGGCGGTCTTTAGCATCTCGTCGCTGGTGGAGATTGACTTGCCGTTGGCCTGGAAGGAGCGCTGGTAGTTGATCAGATTCACCATCTCCTGGGCCACGTCCACAGTGGAGGTCTCCAGGGCAAAGGACTCGATGGTGCCCAGGGCCAGTTCCTCGTCGCCGGCCACGCCCACCTGGGGTTCCCCGGCAGCCTCGGTGGCGGCCCAGAGGGTGTCGCCCCAGCGCTGAAGCTCTTCGGGGCTCATGAAATCGGTCAGGGCCACCGCGGCCAGGGGCTGCTCGTGGCCATTGCTG
>JASFOZ010000168.1:0-8204 GCA_050116255.1 Desulfarculaceae bacterium | reverse complement strand
GCAGCCCGCGCCAGGGGCATGTTATAGCTGACCCGCGATGCCGGTCTTTCCCGCGCGAGTCTCTAATTTTTGGTTAGATTAGAATATGCTGCTGAGATTATTTAAGTAGGTAAATGACTTGATCATATTCCCCACAACCCGGCTGGTGAACAGCATTTTTACTAAAAGACTGATTGTGTTTTGCCAACTCAAGAGGTGTCCCAAAACCGTTTCGCAAACTTTTGTTAGCCCCACACTCAAGTAAAAATTTTGTCATTTCAGAGTCCCCGGGCCCGGCAGTCTTATGAAGAAGAGTGTTGCCATGAGGATGATCTGTTGCATTAACACTTATGCCTTGAGAAAATAGATATTTTAACACCCATTTAATTTCGCTTCTTTGATGATTTCCAAATGGTCGAAGCATTATATGCGTTAAAGGCGCTAGTTCATCCTTTCCAATAGAAGCCATCCTTTTGAAATCAACCCCCATTTTTTTCATTACAGCAAGCCGCTCTTTATCCATGGAAAATAAATACGGCTGAAGATCATGACCATACCAGTTCACGGCTATGGGATCTAGAAGCTGCCATATAGTTGCGGCATTGGCATTATCATTAACTCCTTTTAAGTTACCAAGAATCGACATCACGGTATCAAAATCTCTCATAAAATGGATCTCTTGGAATTTATCGACAAGCAACGTAGCCAAATTATTAATATTGTTTTCGTCGGTTTCGTGGGCGAGCAAAAATGATATCAGTAGTATGTTGTCTAAGGGTAAGGTTTTAATTTTATTTAATATTATCGGTTTTATTTCATCGCACTTATCGTTCTTATATAGACTAATTAAAATGTCTTCATCAATATCGCCGTCAGAGCCTATGCATTTTGCCAATGCATTCGTGATATTTTTTAGGATTTCCTCATCATCATACTTATCCAATAACTTGATAAGTGTCTTTAAATTTGTATGATTTTCAACCACTTGGCAAAGGTATTTTTTTATCTCTTTATTTATTTGCTCATAGGGTGTGTTTTCGTAGCCATGCTGTAACAAAGAGATGTCTTCTGTTTGAGAGTATATATTTATAAGTGCACTGCTGGCTGCTTCCCTGAGTATATCGTCTTCCCAGCTAAATAGGCATTCCTCAAGTGGCTTGATAAAGTTCGATGAGCCGATTTCACTCATTTTTTTGGCTGCATGCTGCCTGATATTTACATCTTTTGTATATCCTAAGGCTTTTATGAGATATTTTTCGTCTTTTGATTCATTTATTTTAGCAATGCTTGGCTTAAAAAAATCAAAGATCGCCATGACAATCTCCTAATCCGACATCATTTGCAACCGCTGTTTGTCTCCAGATTATGCGCTAACCGCGCATGCTGATTATTGCCCTGAAAAACAAGAAGAAGTCTAGATTCCCCCATATTTAGGGCATAGTATGCTATTTCAAATACACCAGTCAAGCTCCAGAGTTTCCGTTTTCGCCACCACACAGTTAGTGACGGGCAAGGGGGAACGGCGAGGGTGTAGGCGCCAGCCGGTGCCGACCATGATGGGAAATTCAAAAAGCCGCCTTATTGACAATATGTAGCCTGTTGGCTACAAGGTGATAAACGTACACAGGCCAGGGATATTAAAAGAGCCCAGCGCCTGGCTGACAACTTATAGGAGTATGTCATGGGAAAAACAATTACCACCATATACGACGTTGCAGAGCATCTTCGCACCCCCGAAGAAATGGCTGCCTATCTTGAAGCATGCCTGGAAGAGGCACAAGGTGATGCCGCCTTGATTTCAAAGACCCTTGGCGACATTGCCCGCGCCAAGGGCATGTCACAGGTGGCCCGCGATGCCGGTCTTTCCCGCGAAAGCCTCTATAAGGCACTGTCCGGGGAAAGAACCCCAAACTTTGATACCATTCTAAAGGTGATAGGCGCACTTGGATTGAAATTACATGCAAAAGCGGTTCAGATAAACGACTAATGTAACAATCTCCTGTTGATCGGTTTTCTGCCGGAATCAGCCGGGCCGGCCAGAGGGAAAATCAGATAATCCGGCTATTATGCGTATTACCTGTAGGCTGTCGATCCACCTTGTCGCCTTAACATCGCTGATTATAGAGCTTGGATGATTTCAAGATGAAACCCTATAAGATGTTAATGTGGTGTTGCCTTTTCCTTGTCGCCGCCATGGGATGCGAAAAGGTCCCCTGTTATCCGCCTGAGCATTACGCGCCTGAGCCCGGCGCACCCTATAAGGCTGAAGAAGTTCGGATCCCCACGCCAAAAGGGTATGTCTTGGCAGGCACGCTTACGCTTCCCTCTGAATCGGCCCCTCCCTATCCGGCCGTGCTGTTGATAACCGGCTCAGGTCACCAGGACCGCGATCATTTGCAGTCTACGCAGGAACCGGTCAGCTATTACAGGCCCTTTCGGCAGATAGCAGACGCGCTTTCCCGGGCAGGGATTGCGGTTTTGCGTATGGATGACCAGGGAGTGGGATGTTCAGAAGGCGGCCCCTTGGAAAATGTCACCATACAGGAAAGGGCTGATGACAACCGGTTTGAGATCCAATATCTCAGAGACAGAAAGGATATAGAAGGGCACAGGATCGGCCTGCTCGGCCTGAGCGAAGGCGGCAATATAGGGCCCATGATCGCCGCCTCTGATCCCTCCATCCGCGCCCTGGTGATAATGGCCGGTTCCGCCACGGACGGCTATGAGATCGCCGAGTATCAACGCCGTGTTAAGTTATCCGAGCGTTCGGATTTGACTGATGCTCAAAAAGAAAGCGAGCTTGCTGAGTCCATGCAAGGATTACATGACGCCCTTGCCCGGGGGGAAGGTGGCCGCTGGTACCGTTCCTTTTTGGATTACTTGCCTTTGCCCGCCGCTAAAAAGGTCTCTTGCCCGGTGTTGATTCTGCACGGGGACAAGGACGCCCATGTGCCCGTGGATCATGCCCGTATATTGGCAGAGGCCATGCGTTCAAGCGGAAACAAAGACGTAACCCTGAAAATTTTTAAAGACCACAATCACCTGTTCTTAAAAGACCCGGACGGCAGAATCAGCGGATATGCTGCGTTGTTACAGCACACAAATAAGCTGTCTAAAATTGTGTTGGATACAATCACCCAATGGCTCAAAAGGCGCTTGGCTCAAGATTGAGCCCTGACCCTGGGGGCGATTGTCCCCATCCACCTAAAGGGGTAGAGGAGCGGGCCCTATCCCGGGAACTCGGAGGCCGCCTGATTCATGCTTGGGGTTCAAGACCGCCCGGCATAGGCGAGAAGACCACCGGCCAAGAGGATTTCCCGCTGCCTTTTAGCCAGGTCCAGACGCAGGTTTAGGGAAAGGCCCTGGGTAAGGTTTTGGGCCTGGATCTCCGAGCCTCGGCTCACCATCTTGGTAAGGCCGCTGAGTTCCAGATCGTCGCCCTGAGCCAGACGCTCCCAATCCGTGGAATCGACAAACTCCAGGGGTACGATGCCGACGTTAACCAAGTTGGCCTTGTGTATCCTGGCATAGGAAACGGCCAGCACCGCCCTGATCCCGAGGTAGCGGGGCGCCAGGGCGGCGTGCTCGCGGCTGGACCCCTGCCCATAGTTGTGCCCGCCCACAATGAAGCCGCCGCCGGCCGCCTGGGCCCGCCGCACAAAGCCCTCATCCCGGCGGGAGAACACATAGTCAGCGATCTTGGGCAGGTTGGAGCGCAGGGGCAATATCTCGGCCCCGCCGGGCAGGATATCGTCGGTGGTGATGTCGTCACCCACCTTCAGCAGGATAGGGCCGCTTAGCTCAGAAGGCAGGGGCTCAAAGGCGGGAAGGGGCTCGATGTTGGGCCCACGCACCACCTCCACCTGCTCAGCGTCATCCGCCGGAGGGACAATCATGGAGTCGTCCACCATGAATCTCTGCGGCAGTTTGATCTGGGGCGCCTTACCCATTTGGCGGGGATCGGTGATGCGGCCGGTCAGGGCCGAGGCGGCGGCGGTCTGGGGGCTTACCAGATAAACCTGGGCGTCCAGGGTCCCGCTTCTGCCCTCGAAATTGCGGTTGGAGGTCCTGAGCGAGACCGCACTCGATCCGGGAGCCTGCCCCATTCCCAGGCAGAAGCCGCAGGCCGTCTCCACCAGCCGGGCTCCGGCGGCCAGAATATGGTCCAGGTCGCCTGAGTTGGCCAGGTCCCTCAGGACCTGGCGGGAGCCCGGCGCCACCACCAGACTAACCGTGGGCGGTACGGTTTTTCCCATTAGGATGGCGGCCACGGCCATAAGATCAGCCAATGACGAGTTGGTGCAAGAGCCGATGATGACCTGGTCCACCGGGCGGCCGGTGTCTTCCTCCACCAAGGCCACATTCCCGGGCGAGTGGGGGCGGGCCAGCAAGGGCGCGATCTCGCTCAGGTCAAGGGTCATCTCTTGATCATAGTCAGCATCCGGGTCAGCCTCCAGGGGCTGCCAATCCTCTAAGCGGCCTTGGGCCTCGAAAAAACGGCGGACAATGCCATCGCTGGGAAAAACAGCGGTAAAGGCCCCGGTCTCGATGCTCATATTGGCAATGGTGGCGCGCTCGGTGGCGGAGAGGGTGCCCACGCCCGGGCCGGAAAACTCCAGTATTTTACCCCGGCCGCCGGAGACGCCCAGCCGTCTTAGCATTTCCAAGGCCACGTCCTTGGCCGAAGACCAGGGGGGCAAGGCTCCGCTGAGCTCTATTTTGCAGATCTCGGGCATGTTCAGGTAAAAGGGGTTGCCGGCCATGGCCACGGCCACGTCCAGGCCGCCGGCGCCGATGGCAAGCATGCCCACCCCCCCGGCGGTGGTGGTGTGGCTGTCTGAGCCCAGCAAGGTTTGGCCGGGAGCGGAAAAACGTTCCAGATGCACCTGGTGGCAGATACCGTTGCCCGCCCGGGAGTACCACAGACCGTATTTCCGGCTGGCCGAGGCCAGGTAACGATGGTCATCCATGTTTTCGAAACCTGCCTGCAGGGTGTTGTGGTCAACATAGACCACTGAGCGCTTGGTGCGCACCTGGTTTATCCCCAGGGCCTCGAACTGCAGCATGGCCATGGTTCCGGTGGCGTCCTGCAACAAGGTTTGGTCAAAGGTAAGGCCTATCTCCTGCCCGGTTGACATTTCCCCGGCGGCCAGATGACTGGACATTATTTTTTGAACAAGATTTCGTCCCATGTTGTCTCCTGGGATGATTATTCTTGGGATGTTTTCTTGAGGTTGGCGATAATCTCACGGCCAAACTCCGAGGTGCCCACTTCTTTGGCGCCTTGCATCTGCCGGGCCAGGTCATAGGTCACCACCTTGGCGGCGATGGTGCGGGCCAGGGCTGCCTTGATCAGCTCCGCCGCCTCGCTCCAGCCCAGGTACTCTAACATGAAGGCGCCGGAGAGTATCAGAGAGCCGGGGTTTATCATGTCCTTTCCCACGTACTTGGGGGCGGTGCCGTGGGTGGCCTCGAATACCGCGGCCTGGTCGCCGATATTGGCTCCGGGCGCCATGCCCAGGCCTCCGACTTGGGCTGCCAAGGCGTCGGAAAGATAGTCGCCGTTCAGGTTGGGCATGGCCAACACCTGGTACTCAGTCGGGCGCAGCAAGACCTGCTGGAACATGGCATCAGCAATGCGGTCTTTGATCACCACCCGGTCACCGGCGAGGCTGTCTTGTATCTCCTCCTCCGGTACCGTGACCTGGGGGAACTCCTCCCGGGCCAGCTCATAGCCCCAGTCCCGGAAGGCCCCTTCGGTGAACTTCATGATGTTGCCTTTATGCACCAGGGTTACGCTGCTGAGACCGTGATCCAGGGCCCACTCAATCGCCCGGCGTATCAGGCGCTTGGACCCAAAGGCGCTGATGGGTTTGATGCCCAGACCGGAGCCGGCCCTGATGTTTTGGCCCATTTGCTCATTGAGAAAATGGATCACCTTCTCGGCCTCAGGGCTTTGGGCCTGCCATTCAATACCGGCATAGACGTCCTCGGTATTTTCCCTAAAGACCACCATATCGACCTTGCCGGGCTCTTTTATGGGCGAGGGTACTCCGGGCAGGTGCTTCACCGGCCTGATGCAGGCGTATAGATCCAGCTCCTGGCGGATGGCCACATTGAGGCTCCTGATGCCGCCGCCGATGGGCGTGGCCAATGGTCCCTTTATGCTCACCCGGTATTGCTTGATAAGGTCCAGGGTTTCCGGGGGCAGCCACCTGCCGGTGCGCTTATGGGCCTCTTGGCCGGCCAAGGCCTCCACCCATTCCACGGCCCGCTGTCCCTGATAGGCTTCAGCCAGGGCGACGTCAAGCACGTCCCGGGTCACGGGCCAGATATCCACACCCACGCCATCGCCCTTGATAAAGGGAATCTTGACCCGGTCCGGAACCTTCAGCCCGCCTTTGTCATCAACTTGGATTGTCTGTTTATCGCTGCTCATGTTCCGCCTTTATATTAATATAGTGATACTTGCCTCTGTATCCTATTTTGAAGTCAGTTCGTCCAAGCTGACTGAGGTTATCCGTTTATCATTAAGTCGCCAGAACCGCAAGTGATCTCGGACAAGTTGATGCTAAAACAAAAGGCCGCCCTCGCTGGCCCGGCATGTCATCCCAGGGGGAGCGATCCTGGTTAAGGGGCTCTCTTTTTGTCTCTCCATTTTCCCTTTTGTCTCGCCAAGGGATACGTAAACGTGTTGCTGACACATTGGACCCCCCTGGATTGCATCTTCTGACTGGAGGGCGATACACTGGGTATAGGCGTTTAGGGCCCTGGTGGCGCAGACACCAGGGGCAGGGCCTGCCCGGGCTACGGCAAGGTGCACCGGTTTTTTCTGACAGCGAAACTTTCCCCAAAGGAGATTACATGGCCAAACATTTGGTTCTGGCGGGCGCAGGTCACGCACACATAACCATCCTGTCCTCATTAAAGGATATTGCCAGGCGCGGCCATCTGGTGACTGTAATCGGCCCTTCAGACTATCATTACTACTCGGGCATGGGGCCGGGTGTGTTGGGGGGCGCCTACACCCCGGAGGAAATCCGTTTTCCGGTCAGACAAATGACCGAGTCAGGCGGCGGCGTCTTTTTGGAGGACAAGGTGCAGGGCGTAGACCCTGGGGACCGGACGATTCTGCTGGAGTCGGGCAAACAGGTTTCCTATGACGTGGTTTCTTTTAATACCGGCAGCCAGGTGCCGGCGCAGGTGGTGGCGGAAGACGCGGACCGCATTTTTGCGGTGAAGCCCATAGAAAACCTGCTGCAAGGGCGGGAACTCATACAGAGCCTGGCCCGGGATGGGGAGGTCCGGGTGGGGGTGGCCGGAGGCGGTCCCGGGGCCTTGGAGGTGGCGGGCAATGCCTGGGCCGCGGGCCGGCAGAATAACGGTAAAGGCTGTATGGTGCGCATATATGCTGGCCGCGAGTTCATGAGAAAGGCCCCGGCCTCAGTGACCAAGATAGCACGCCGGGTCTTTGCCCAAAGGGGGATCGAGATAATCGAGGGATCCTACGTGGATAAGATCGCCACCAGCCAGGTGACCCTGCAGGACGGCCGCAGCTTTAAGGACGATATTATCTTTTTGGCCCTGGGGGTCAGGCCTCGGCCCCTTTTCGAGCCTTCACACCTGCCCGCCGGTGACGACGGCGGGCTATTGGTGAACCGCTTTTTGCAGAGCCCGGAATTTCCCGAGGTCTTCGGCGGAGGGGACTGCATCTGGTTCCAGGACCAGCCCTTGGACAAGGTGGGGGTCTATGCCGTCCGCCAGAATCCGGTTTTGTACCACAACGTGCTGGCCCAAATGGAGGGCGGCGAGCTGATGCCCTTTGATCCCGGCGGCAGCTACCTCTTGATCTTCAACCTGGGGCAGGGCCAGGGCATTTTCCATAAAAACGGCCTGGTCTTTAACGGCGGATTGGCCTTCCGCCTAAAGGACTACATAGACCGCCGTTTCATCAAGAAGTTTAAACCCCAGGGATAGATAAATATTTTTAATAATCAGGCCTGGCAGGAGAGAGTTTTTTCCCCGGCAGGCCCTTTTTATTCTAAAAGCGCCTTTTGAGTCCTTTCGCCGTATCCGGCCATCTAAAGATATAAGGCGGAAAATTAAAACCGGTTCCTTTGTCAATGAGTTCGACCCCATTTTGAGTATTTGAGCCCCCCCCAAATGAAGGCTTGGCCCTATTTCATAAGTCTCATAAAAACGTTTAACTGTATTCAGGGGAGGCT
>JASFOZ010000167.1:0-8204 GCA_050116255.1 Desulfarculaceae bacterium | reverse complement strand
AAGGCCTTAGGGAGATATAAGGCTTGGGCATGCTCAGGAGCTTTCCGGACAGGGGATGCTATTTTTTTGTGGATACGGCAGGTTTTCGCTCTTGTCAAGGCCGCATACGCGCCCAAAGGGTTTCAGCCTTGACCAGGGCGAAAACCTGCCCATACTCAAACCCTGTGATTTTTCCCAAGAAAAATGTCTCCACCAGCTTGCAAAATCAAATAATGCAGGACCGCCGGGCAGGAAAATGCCCCCAGGCAACATTTTTCTTGAGAAGAATCACTTGACTAAAAAGCGCTGCCCGGAAAGGCACAGCCTCGCGCTGTGGACCGGCCTTACTTCATGGCGGCGATGACCGCACGCATAAAGGCGGGCAGGTCAGCCGGGGTGCGGCTGGTGATCAGTTTGCCGTCCTGCACCACCTCCTGGTCCACCCAGTCGGCCCCGGCATGGATCAGATCATCCTTTATGGCAAAAAACGAGGTCACAGTCTTGCCCTTGACTATGTCTGCCGAAGCCAGCATCCAGCCCGCATGACAGATGGCCGCCACCACCTTGCCCTGGCCAAACACCTGGCGCACCAGGTCCACCATGGTCTCATGCCGGCGCATAAAATCCGGGGAATACCCGCCGGGAATGACCAGACCGTCATAGTCGCCGGCGCTGACCTGGCTGATATCCTTGTCCGCCGGCGCCGGCAGGCCGATCTTACTTTTATATACCTGGGCGCTGCCCGACCCCACCCGGTCCACCTGGGCGCCGGCCTCCAACAAACGGTAATAGGGGTACCAAAGCTCGAACTCGTTATATAGCTCTTCCACCAGGATGGCCGCCTTTTTACCTGCCAGTTCCATAAAAACCTCTCCCCGCCAAAGGCCCGCTAGGGCGCAAAAAATTGTTCATACAACACTATTATAACAAACCGGCGCCTGACTCCTCCTGCCCAAGGACTTCGCCTCAAAACTTGGGCCAAGGCCGTATTCAGAGTGGACCCGGCAAAATGCAACTTGTCCGCCTGCCTTACTCTGCTACCATTATTGGTAGGGAAATAACCAGCGCTGTAGCCTGCATCCCAGCGCCTTGACCATAATCAGGGGCTGCCCTTGCCCCAAGGCACGCCCAAACTGAGGACGGAGAAGAAAGACTTACATGGCCAGAAGGACGGTTAATGTTTTGATCGGCGGCGAGGCCGGTCAGGGTTTGGCAACTGTGGGCCAGGTGCTGGCCCAGGCCCTGGTCCGGGGCGGCTGGGAGGTCCTGGTCACCCAAAGCTACCACTCCCGCATCCGGGGAGGACATAACACCATGGCGGTGCGCGCCTCCCGGGAGCGCATCTGGGCTCCCCGGGAAGAGGTGGACCTGCTGGTGGCCCTGAACGCCGAGACCATCGCCCTGCACGCAAACGAGCTTTCCGAAAAGGGGCTTTTGTTGACGGATCAGGGATTGGACCCGGGCCAAGCCCCTTGCCTGCAGGTGCCTTTTAAGGAGCTGGCCTCGGGAAAGTTCACCAACGTGGCCGCCTTGGGCGTGACCGCCTGCCTGCTGGGCCTGGAGTTGCCTCTGGTCAAGGGCGCGCTGGAAAAGTTCATGGGCAAAATGCCGGACGAGGTGATACAGAAGAACCATCAAACCCTCAGCGACGCCTGTAAGTGGGCCCAGGGGCAGATCGCGCGGTTCGAACCCCTGGCAGCGGCCAGCGGAGGCCAGGGCCGCATCATGCTCAACGGCAATCAGGCCATCGCCCTGGGCGCGGCCTCGGCTGGGGTCAAGTTCTGCTCCTTTTACCCCATGACCCCCTCCACCTCCATCACTTTGACCCTTATCGGCCTGGCTGACCGCATGGGCCTGGTGGTAGAACAGGCTGAAGACGAAATCGCCGCCATCAACATGGCCCTGGGCGCTTCCTATGCCGGAGCTCCGGCCCTGGTGCCCACCTCGGGCGGCGGCTTCGCCTTGATGACCGAGGGCGTGAGCCTGGCCGGCATGCTGGAACAGCCGGTGGTCATCGCCCTCGCCATGCGCCCCGGCCCGGCCACCGGCCTGCCCACCCGCACCGAACAAGGGGACCTGGAGTTCGTGCTCCATGCCGGCCATGGAGAATTCCCCCGGGCCGTCTTCGCCCCGGGATCGCCCCAGGACTGCTTCTACCTCACCCGCAAGGCCTTTGAGGTGGCGGAAAAGCTCCAGATACCGGTCTTCATTCTCACCGACCAATACAATGCCGACTGCTTGCGGGCGGTCGATCCCTTTGAGGTGGACGGCCTGGAGGCGGTGGGCCTTCCCGATTTGGAGGCTCCCTTTAAGAAGCCCTACCAGCGTTACGCCATCACTAAAGACGGGGTTTCGCCCCGGCTTGTGCCTGGAATGGGGCCGGAACTGGTGGTCGCCGACAGCGACGAACATACCCCCGACGGGCACATCACCGAAGACCTTGAGGTGCGGGTGCAGATGGTTGATAAACGTCTGCGTAAAATCAAACAGCTGCGCCACATGGTGACAGCGCCGGATCTGGCCGGGCACGCCCCTCCGGAGCTGCTCCTGGTAAGCTGGGGCTCCACCAAGGGGGCGGTGCGGGAGGCGGTCAACCTGATGCGGGAGCAAGGCCGCCAGGTCTGCACCTGCCACTTCAACCAGGTCTGGCCATTGGTGCCGGAGCAGTTTTTGCCCGAGTTCAAGGCCGCCGGCAAGGTGGTCTGCGTGGAGGGAAACGCCACCGGCCAGTTCGCCCGGCTCCTCCGCCGGGAGACCGGTTTTGAAATGGACCGCCTTATCCTGCGCTACGACGGTCTGCCCTTTACGCCGGAATACATCCTACGTCAGCTTGAAGACCTATAGGAGAAGGTCATATGGTCAGCCCCGAAGAGTACGGAGAATTTCAAACCGCCTGGTGCCCCGGCTGCGGCAACTTCAAGATACTGGAGGCCCTCAAACAGGCCCTGGCCGCAAGCGGTCTGGCCCCGCACCAGGTGCTCCTGGTCAGCGGCATCGGCCAGGCGGCCAAAACCCCTCATTATCTGAAATGCAATGTATTCAACGGTTTGCACGGCCGAGCCCTGCCCGCGGCCACCGGGGCCAAGCTGGCCAACCCCGGGCTGAAGGTGATTGTGGAGAGCGGCGACGGCTGCAGTTACGGCGAAGGAGGCAACCACTTTTTGGCCGCCCTGCGGCGCAACCCCGATCTGACCATGCTGGTGCATGACAACCAGATCTACGGCCTCACCAAAGGCCAGGCCAGCCCCACCTCTCAGCCGGGCATGAAGACCAAGGCCCAGCCGCACGGCGTGCAGCTTCGCCCCTTCAACCCGGTGGCCACGGCGGTGGCCAACAAGATCGGTTTTGTGGCCCGGGGTTTTGCCGGTATGGAGGACCATCTAGCCGGGCTTATGGCCCAGGCCCTGGCCCACAAGGGCCTGGCCCTGGTGGATATTTTGCAGCCCTGCGTCTCCTTTAACAAGGTAAACACCTTTGCCTGGTACAAGGAACGCTGCAAGCCCATCGCTGATGAACACAACCCCAGCGACTGGCACGCGGCCTTGAAGATGTCCGACCGCTGGGGGGATGAGATACCGGTGGGGGTGATTTATATAAACGACCGTCCCAGCTTTGATGAGCATTTTCCGGTCCTGAAAGAGGGGCCCTTATGCCGGCAGCCGGTGGACAAGGCCGCCCTTAAAGAGGCCCTTTCCGACTTCGCTTAAATGGCCAATCACGGGGGGCTTGAACTTCAAACCAAAAAGATTGTTAAAACCTCAGCGGCCTCAGCTCCAGGGTGAAACTGGAATCGGTTATGAGATTTAGTATTCACCGATCTACCCTTTAAACAAAAGCTCTAACGGATTCATTCGGTTTTGTCACAGCGACTGTCCCCGCATAGGCGGCATAGGTATTGCTTGAATGCACGGTTGCACAAAGGCTAATATGGGGAGTGGTTAAAAATGGCGTTCAACACATTTTCAGCCTAGGCACGGGTCTGTTTCTCAAATTGGATGCGAAGGGACCAGTTTTTTGCTGTTAATCTTTGAATACCGGAATTCGGGGTTGTTTGTCTTTGGTTACGCAGCTGCAAAAAAACCCGGGAAGCCTCTCCAGAAATGAGTAAAGGGGTAAAAGAAATCGCCAAGAGGTGGAATCGCCGGCTGGTGATTTTACTCGTGGGCGTGCTTATTGCCGGGGCAGCGGTAACTTGGTGGTCGGTCTATGCCATTGAAAAGGGCATGCGGCAAGAGCTATTGGAGCACGCCCGGATTGCAGCATGCGCAATCAATGTCGTGCAGGTGGCTTCATTGGCCGGATCAGATACGGACCTGGCCAAAACCGCCTACCAGCAACTCAAGATACAATTGATAAGGATGCGCTCCGCCAGCAGTCAATGCCGCTTTCTCTATCTCATGGGCCAACGCCCAGACAGAACCATATTCTTTTTCGTGGATGCTCAACTCCCTGATTCCAAGGATTACGTTCCGCCAGGCCTGGTCTACGAGGAGGTATCAGAGGCCTACCGCCGGGCTTTTCTCACCGGCAAAGAAGAGGTAGTTGGGCCGATCAGCGACCGCTGGGGCAGGCTGTTCTCGGCCCTGGTTCCGCTGAAGGATCCGCAAAAAAAAGATGTGATCACGGTCCTGGGCATGGATGTAGACGCAAGCACCTGGAACCGGGAATTATTGACCCGATGCGCCATGCCCGTTGCCATCATTCTGATGTTTGTCATTTTGATCGTGGCCATGGCCGCACGCGAGCAGGCTTTTCGGGCCCGGAGTGAGAGTGAAGAAAAATACCGCACCCTCATTGAGGAGAGCTTCGACGGCATCTTTGTCCAAAAAGGTCCCACCATCGTATTCGCCAACCGGCGGCTGCATGAAATGCTGGGTTATGAAGAGGGCGAGCTTCTGGATCTGGATCATTGGCTTATTTATCATCCTGATTATCATGAGGTGACCCGGGAACGTGCCCAGCGGCGCCTGCAGGGAGAGCAGATAACTCCGCGATACGAAGTAAAATTGCAACGCAAGGACGGCTCTTTTTTCGAAGGCGAAGTCAACGCCCGGGCCATCCGTTTGGACGAGGAAGCCGGTATCCAGGTTTGGGTGAGAGATGTAACTGAAAGCAGGCAAGCCGAGCGGGCGCTCAAGGAGAGCGAGGAACGCTATAGGATACTTGCCGAACAATCCCCTTTTGCTATTTCGATCATCAGCCCCGAGGGTCAATACAAATATGTGAATCCGAAATTTGTGGAGATTTTTGGTTACACCCAGGCGGATATTCCCACCGGCCGGGACTGGTTCAACAAAGTTTTTCCAGATAAGACCTACCGCAAACAAGTAATCTCCTCCTGGTTTGAAGACCTTAATCAGTCCTTGCCAGATGAAATGCGGCCCCGCATCTTCACGGTCAGATGCAAAGACGGAACCAACAAAATTATAAGCTTCAGGTCCGTAACCATGCAGACCGGGGAATATTTCGTAATTTCGGATGACATAACCCAGCGCAAAAAACTCGAATCGCAGTTGATGCAAGCCCAGAAAATGGAAGCCGTGGGCACCTTGGCCGGGGGCATGGCTCACGACTTCAACAATATCCTGACCGCCATCACCGGCTACGCCGAGCTGGCCCTTGATGATTCGGGTAAAGATGGCCGCATAAGCGGGCATATAGATCAAATCCTCAAAGCATCCACCCGGGCCAAGGAACTCATCCAAAGGATTCTCACCTTCAGCCGCAAGGTGGAACCGGAGTTGAAACCCCTGGACCTCAACCGGGAAGTCAAACAATCCGTGGAGATGCTCAAGAGGACCATCCCCCGAATGATCAGCATAGAATTGCACTTGTCCTCGGAGATTGACCTGATACACGGCGATTCCGCCCAATTGGAGCAAATGCTTTTAAACCTGGGCACCAACGCCCGCGACGCCATGCCCGAAGGCGGCAGGCTGATAATCGAGACCGCAAACACGGTGCTCGATCGTGACTATTGCCGTCTGCATCCCGGTTCTTCTCCGGGCGATTATGTGCAGCTCTCAGTCAGCGACACCGGCTCGGGCATAGACAAAGAGTTGCTTTCCCAGATCTTCGATCCCTTCTTCACCACCAAAGAGGTGGGCAGCGGCACCGGACTGGGCCTGGCCATGGTTTTCGGCATCGTCAAGGGCCACGGCGGCTATATAACCTGCTACAGCCAGGCCGGCCAAGGCACCTCCTTTCACATCTATCTGCCTGCGGTGAAGACGGAAAAATCCCCTGAACCCAGGCCGGTTAAAACCCGGCCCAAATCCTTGACCGGCACCGAGACCATACTGCTTGTTGATGACGAACCTTCTCTGCGGTCTGTGGCCAGCTCCCTCCTGACTAAAAACGGCTATAAGACCTTGCTGGCCAGCAGCGGGGAAGAGGCGGTGGAGATTTTCCTGGTAAAGGCGGCGGAGATCGACTTGGTGGTGCTGGATATAGGCATGCCGGGCATGGGAGGCCACCGCTGCCTCCAGGCCCTGCTGGAGATCAAACCAGAGGCCAAGATCATCATCGCCAGCGGCTACTCTAAAAACGGGGCCTTAAGGGAAACCATGGCCTTGGGTGCGGTGGATTATCTGGCCAAGCCTTTTAAGACCGCCGAGCTTCTAGAGACCGTACGCCGGGTGTTGGACCACTCCAAGGTATAACGGCCTTGCGCCCGACCACTTATTAGGAACTTCCGAAGAGTCGGCTATGAAGGTCTGGCTGTTCCCCAAGGCCTAATCAGCGGCAGCTTATCTTTTTTCGTATTTATAATCCAAAATCAACCAGCGCCCGTCCCGCTTAATCAGCCGCAGATGATCCCTCACCCGGGATTGAAGCTCGGCCCCGGCAACCTTGAGCTCCGAGGGTAGGGACACCTTGGCGGTTTGGCCGGACACGGATATTTGGGGGGCGCCCGCCAGAAGGCGCTGAAAGCCCTGGCCCTGCCAGCGGCGCAGCTTCATATGCAAAATGGCCGCGAACTCCTGCTTGGTGACGGTAACCACCCCTCTTCTGGTCTTGGTGGTGATGCTGGCGTCCTTGCCGTAGTGGGCCAAGATGGCCTCGGCGTCTTGATCGTTCCAGGCCTTTTGCCAGGAAGCCAGCATGGCCTGTATTTCCTTCTCTGCCTTGAGGGAGGGGTTTTGCGAGCCAATAAGAGAAGAAATCTCTCCCCCCAAAAGCCAGTAAGTCAGGCCCAAAGCCGCCGCCAGGGCCAGCACCACCCCAGGGATCAAAAGCCGGGAAGCGGTATTCTTTTCCTTGACCTGCCTTCGGGTAAAATCGGGCGCCGGCGTCTCCGGGGGGGTAACCGCATAAACCCGCACCGGGTCGGTGATGTTCTTGACCTTTTGCTCGCCCTGAAAATGGTAGCCCAAAGGCAGTTTGTTCTTAACCTGATCGTAGACCGTGCCGGAGATGCAGATTCCTCCCGGTTGGGCTTGGGCCTCTAAACGGGCGGCTATGTTGACGCCGTCACCGTAGATGCGGCCGCCTTCAGCAAGGATATCCCCCAGGTTGATCCCGATACGGAAAAGCATGCGCCGGTTGAGGGGCAGCTTGGAGTTGAATCTGCCCAGTTCCTCCTGCACCGCCAGGGCGCAACTGAGCGCGTCCACCACACTGGAGAATTCAGCCAATAAATTGTCACCCGGCGAGTCCACCACTCGGCCTTGGTGCTGAGTAATGAGCCTTGCCATCACTTCCCGGCAAGAGGTGATGGTGCGCACGGTAGCGACCTCGTCGTCACCCATCAAGCGGCTATACCCCACCGCGTCGGCGGATAAGATGGCCGCCAGCCTTCTTTTGATTCCCTCCTGCTCCATATCCGGGTCAGCCCTCCTGAAATCAAGCCGGCACCAGAATTTTAGCGCATCAATTTAAGCTGATGTCAACGCTGTGTTTGACGAAACCAAAAAATCTTATCCCTGAGATAGCTCAACCTTGTTCCATGCCCTCGATCAGGGCCTTGACATTATGACCCAGCACCTGTTGATTGTAGCCGCCCTCCAAGACCGCAAAACAGCCGCCCTGATTGCGGCGGCTGGCGGCACGGACCAAAGACCCTATCTCATAGTAGTCCTCGGTCTCCAGGCGGCCGCCCCAATCCTCCAGATGCATGTCGAAACCGGCTGATATGCCGATGATGTCAGCCCGGCACCCTGACATCTCCTGGGCCACCTCCCGGAGGTAGGCATCCCGCTCCCGGGCCTCGGGGTTGTAGACCG
>JASFOZ010000166.1:0-8237 GCA_050116255.1 Desulfarculaceae bacterium | reverse complement strand
GGGTCTCCTGGGGCAAATGCACCCAGCGGGGGGCCAGGCTTTCTAGATAAGGGGCAGCGTTGTCAATGGCGCGCATGTCCAGAAAGACGCTTTTGTCCCCTTCGCCGGCGGCCAAGCGCCGGGAGAACTCCTCAGGAGTCATGGGCCGGAGCTTGCCTTGAAGCAGGTTTTCGGCGGCGTTGGCGGCGGCATTGAGGATATCCAGGGCCGCGCCCAAGGGCGGCGAGTAGGCCAGCTCCAGATTGGACAGGTCCTGCAAAAGTCCGCCCTTGGCCAGAAGGCCGGCCAGGGCGTTCACCCGGCCCACCACGGCGTCGCCGTTTTCACCCAGGGCAGTGAGCCCCAGCAGGCGGCGGGTCTCTTTCTCCACCACCAGCTTCACATACATAAGCTTTTGGTCAGGGTGAAAGTGGGCCCGGTCCGCCTGGACCACCAAGGGCGCGGCCACCTCCAGGCCCAACTCCTTAGCTGAAGATTCATTGAGGCCGGTGCGGGCCAGGCTAAGCCCGAACAGCTTTATACACCAAGACCCCAACACCCCCGGGAATTGATCCCGGCCGCCGCAGACATTGGTGCCAATAACCCGGCCCATGCGGTTGGCCAGGGACCCGGAGGGCATATACACCCGCCCACTCCCCAGCTGGTGGGGCAGGCTCACGCAGTCGCCGCCGGCGTAGATGTCCGGATCAGCGGTGCAGAGCTTATCATCGACCACGATGGCGCCGTGCTCGTCCAGTTCCAGCCCTGCGCCTGCGGCCAGATCCGAGTTGGGGCGCACGCCGGTGGCCATCAGCACCAGCTCCACTGGTATCTCCTCGCCCCCGGCCCTGACCGCCCGCACCCTGCCCTGACCGTCGTTTTCAATGGACTCCAGCTTGGTGTTCAAATGCAGATGCAGGCCCTCCTGCCGGGTCAAGTGCGCCTGGAGCATGACGGCCATTTCTTGGTCCAACAAGCCGGGCAGCACCTGGGGGGCAACCTCTAAGATATGCACCTCAATACCCCAGAGGTCGGCCAAGGCCTCGGCCATCTCCAGGCCGGTGGACCCCGCCCCCACCACGGCAGCGGTCTCCACCTGGCCCTGGGAGGCCATATTCTTTATGGCCTCGGCCTGGTGGAGATTTGCCACCGGCAACACCCCCTCCAGGTCCATCCCCGGAATAGTCGGCAGAAAAGGCCGGGAGCCGGTGGCGATCACCAGCTTATCGTAGGCAAGGACCCTTTGCTCTCCGCTGTCCAGGTCCTTCACCAGAAGGGTTTTGGCCTTGCGGTCGATGCCCAGGGCCTCGGTGCGGGTGAGCACCTCAATGCCTTTGGCGCCTTTAAAAAAAGCGGGATCCCGCACCATATGAAAGCTGGTGGACAATAAACCGGAAAGGTCGGCTACATCGCCGGATACGTAAAAAGGTATGCCGCAGCCGCCATAGGAGATCAAATCATCCCGGTCCAGCATGGTCACCTTGGCCTCTGGCCTAAGGCGCTTGATCCGGCAACCGGCCTTGGGGCCGGCGGCCACCGCACCGATAATTACCACTTCCAAACTCAAAGGACCTCTCCCCTAGGCTAACTTCCTCGCCCTCAGCCTAAACACCATACCGTCACCACCTGGGATACGCAAGATCAAGTCCCCTGGCGCCGGGATGCGGCCCGGTTTGGATAAGAGCCCGTACAGGCTGGGTGGCTTATTCCGGGATGGGAGCTGCCTGAGCACATAGCGCCGGCTTAGAATTGAATGAGGCTCGCCCCCCAGGTCAGCCCGCCGCCGAAAACGGTGAGGCAGACCAGATCGCCGGGTTTTATGCGCCCGGAACGAATGGCCTCGTCCAGAGCGATGCCGCAGCTGGCAGAGCTGATGTTGCCGTATTTTTCCACGGTGATTACGAACTTCTTGTCGAAATCCACCTTCAAGCGCTTGGCCAGCGCCTGGAGCATGCGCAGGTTGGCCTGGTGGGGAATGAAGTGATCGATGTCCTCCACTGTCACTTCTGCCTTGCGGCAGGCTTCTTCAACGGAAAGGGCGAAGTGCTTCACTGCCACCCGTACCGAGGCCGCCGCCTCGATCAGCGTCAGAGTGTGGCGTTTTTCGTCCACCGATTCATGCGAAATAGGGGTTGTTTTGGACCCTCCTCCGGGCAGGAGCAGATTCTGGCCGTTGGCCCCGTCTGTACCTAAAAAGGTGACCAGAAGCTCGGGCCCCCCTTCTTCCGCCTTGAGCACGGCGGCGCCGGCGCCGTCTCCCCAGAGGATGCAGGTGGCGCGGTCGGTCCAGTCCAAGGTGCGCGACATCACCTCCGAGGCCACCAAGAGCACATTGCCGGCGGCCCCTGATTGTAAATAGCGGCTGGCCACGTCCAGGGCGAAAACAAACCCGGAGCAGGCGGCGGTGATATCAAAGGAGATAGCCTGAGGGGCATCCAGTTTGGCCTGCAGCCAGTTAGCGCCGGAGGGGCAGCAGGTATCAGGGGTGATGGTGGCCATTATGATGTATTCCACCTGGCTGGGGCTCATCTGGGCCTGCTCCAAGGCCCTCCTGGCGGCGACTAAGGCCAGATCCGATGTGGTTTGGTCAGGGGCCGCAATCCGCCGCTCCACCACGCCGGTGCGTTTGACGATCCATTCGTGAGAGGTTTCCAGGGTTTTTTCGAGGTCGTAATTGGAAAGCACCTTTTCGGGTACATAGGAGCCGGTTCCTGCCACACGTATGGGGACCATCTGCATCTCCGCTTCAGGATGAAGCAGCGCCCCCCTTTGGGGAGGGCGCTGCTAGAGACGACTCACTTCTTGGCTTTTTTGGCAGAAGCCTTTTTGGGTGTGGTCTTTTTGGCAGGAGCCTTTTTCCCTTTGGCTTTTTTGGTTTTGCTTTTGGCCTGATCCGCCAAGGCGGCCTGAGCGGCAGCCAGTCTGGCGATGGGCACCCGGTAGGGTGAGCAGCTGACATAGTTCAAACCCACCTGGTGGCAGAAGTTCACCGAGGTTGGGTCCCCGCCGTGCTCGCCGCAGATTCCCACCTTCAGGTCCTTGCGGGTCTTGCGGCCCAGAGACACGCCTATCTCCACCAGCCTGCCCACTCCTTCCAGGTCAATGGTGACAAAGGGGTCGTAGGGCAGGATGCCCTGCATCACATAGGTTGGTAAAAACTTGCCCGAATCATCGCGGCTCAGGCCAAAGGTGGTCTGAGTCAGATCGTTGGTGCCAAAGGAGAAAAATTCAGCCTCTTGGGCGATCTTGTCCGCGGTCAGCGCCGCTCGGGGGAGTTCGATCATGGTGCCCACCATGTACTTGATCTTGACTCCCTGGGCCTTCATCACCTGCTGGGCGGTATTGACCACGATCTCCTTTTGGCGGGTAAGCTCGTTGACGTGGCCCACCAAGGGAATCATGATCTCAGGATAGACCCGTTTGCCCCGCTTGGCCACCACGCAGGCCGCCTCAAAGATGGCTTTGGCCTGCATCTCGGTGATCTCAGGATAAACCAGCCCCAGCCGGCAGCCGCGATGGCCCAACATGGGGTTGGCCTCGGCCAGAGAGTCCACCTTGGCAGTCACCTGGGCCGGCTTGAGTTTCATCTTCTTGGCCAGATCGCTGACTTCCTTCTTGGTGTGGGGTAAAAACTCATGCAAAGGCGGGTCCAAGGTGCGGATAGTCACGGGCAGACCGTCCATGGCCGTAAATATCCCCACAAAGTCTTCGCGCTGCATGGGCATTATCTTGGCCAGGGCCTTGCGGCGCCCCCGGGTGTCTTCGGCCAGAATCATCTCGCGCACAGCGTCAATGCGTTTGCCTTCAAAAAACATATGCTCAGTGCGGCAAAGGCCTATGCCCTCGGCGCCAAAGGCCCGGGCCACCCCTGCGTCATGAGGCGTATCGGCATTGGTGCGCACCCCCAGGGTGCGGAACTCGTCCACCCATTTCATGAAAGTGGCGAAATCCCCGGTGAGTTTGGGCTCCACCTTGGGGACCTGGCCCTGATAAACCTCGCCCTTGGAACCGTCCAGACTGATCCAATCGCCCCGCTTGACCGAAACCTTGCCTGCGCTGAAGCGTTCCTTCTTATAATCAACACTGATTTCAGAACAACCGGCCACGCAGCATTTCCCCATGCCCCGGGCCACCACGGCCGCGTGGCTGGTCATGCCTCCCCGGGCGGTCAGGATGCCCTGGGCGGCGTTCATGCCCCTGATGTCATCAGGGCTGGTTTCCACCCGCACCAGGATCACCGGTTTGTTCTTGGCCGCCCAGGCCTCGGCGTCGGCCGCGGAAAAGACAACCTGGCCCACTGCCGCGCCGGGGCTGGCGGGCAAGCCTTTGGCGATCTTTTTCTTTTCCGCCTTGGGGTCGAGCATGGGATGCAGAAGCTGATCAATCTGTTCCGGCTCCACCCGCGAGATCGCCTCTTTTTTAGAGATCAGACGCTCCTTGACCATATCCGCAGCGATCTTGACGGCAGCGGCGGCAGTGCGCTTGCCGGTGCGGGTTTGCAGCATCCACAAGCGGCCCTGTTGGATGGTGAACTCAACATCCTCCATCTCTTTGTAGTGTTTTTCCAGCTTCTTACGTATCCCCACCAACTGCTTGTATAATTTGGGCATCTCCTCTTCAAGGGTGAGCATGCCCTTGGGCACCTTTTTGGCCCGGTTGATGGGCTGGGGGGTGCGGATGCCGGCCACCACGTCCTCGCCCTGGGCGTTGGTTAGATATTCGCCGTAGAAGTAATTTTCGCCGGTGGCGGGATCGCGGGTGAAGGCGACTCCGGTGGCAGAGTCATTGCCCATGTTTCCGAACACCATGGCCTGTACGTTGGTGGCGGTTCCCCAGCCCTCAGGGATGCCGTGTATCTGGCGGTAGGACACGGCCCGGGGGATGTTCCAGGAGGAGAATACCGCCCCGATCCCGCCCCATAGCTGGTCCAGGGGTTTCTCCGGGAAGGGCCTGCCCAAACGCTTCTTGATCAGCGCCTTGTATTCGACGACTAATGCCTTTAGATCTTCAGTAGTTAGCTCGGTATCCAGCTTGACTTTGCGCTTTTTCTTTTTGGCCTCCAGAATCTCTTCAAAGGGGTCGTGCTCCTTTTCGGTGCGGGGCCGCACTCCCAAGACCACGTCGCCGTACATATTCACAAAACGGCGGTAGGCATCATAGGCAAACCGCTCGTTGCCGGTTTTTTCTATCAGCCCCTGGATGGTGGTGTCATTGAGGCCGATGTTCAGGACGGTATCCATCATGCCTGGCATGGAGATCCGCGCCCCTGAGCGCACCGACAACAGCAAGGGGTTCTTGGGGTCGCCGAACTTGGCCCCCATAACCTTTTCCACTCTTTTTACCGCCCGCTCGACATCTCCTTTAAGACCCGGCGGATACTTACCTTTTTTCTCTTGGAAATAAGTACATACCTCTGTAGTAATGGTAAAACCAGCCGGTACTGGTATACCAAGGCCGGTCATCTCAGCGAGGTTGGCGCCCTTGCCGCCCAAAAGGTTCTTCATTGCGGCGGAACCATCCGCCTTCCCCGCTCCAAAAAAGTATACGTTTTTTTTCTTGGCCACGTTTTTCCTCCTAGGCCTGAACCAATCTCCTGTTAACAGGGGAAAACAGCGAATTCTGTGATTTCTAACATAGTTACCCAATTAAGTGCAATAGTTACTGGTTTTTTTCCATGGCCCCTTAAGGGTTTCGGTAGGCGATTTAGGCTGACTTGGTAAATGTTTTTAATGTATTAGCCATCCAGGCCGGCAAGGGGACAATCTTGCCTTGGTGGGTAGTGCAACCATGGACCGTATAGCCGGTTACTAACTCATCCTCCTCGTCCTGGCCGTTGTCTTTGAGAATCCGGTAATCGAATTGCAAAGAAGCCTTTTTTACCCAGGCCACCTTTGTCTCCACCACCAAAAGGTCGTCATAACGGGCTGGCCGATGATAGCGCACATGTGCCTCCACCACGGGCAGGTGCAGCCCCTGGGCCTCCAGGTCCGCATAGGGGCGGCCGTGGGAGCGCATCAATTCCGCCCGCCCCCTTTCGAAAAACCGCAGGTAGTTGCCATAATAGACTACGTTCATGGCGTCTACATCGCCGAATATCGGCCTCAGGCTGACGCGATGCATGTTCATGATTTTATTAACTCTTCTATCAACTGATGCCCCGGCAGGGGCTCCGGGCCCATGGCCTGGGCGGCGGCGGTTTCGTTAAAGCCCGCACCCCCGGGTCCCGGATTTTGCGAGTCCCAGATCACAAAGGGCACCGGCTCGGTGGTATGGGTGCGAACCTCCAGGGGCGTATAATGATCCGTGACCAGAAGCACCCGGTGACTCCCCAGCTGGGCCAACCCTTGCATCAGGGGGCCGACCACCAATTGATCAAAGTCGGCGATGGCCCTTTTCTTCAGCTCCAGCTCGCCGCTATGGCCCGCCTCGTCAGGGGCCTCGACGTGTAAGAAGGCCATATCGTGGCTTTTGAGCCCATCCAAAACTGCCTGAACTTTTCCGGCATAGTTGGTGTCCAGATAGCCGGTGGCGCCCTCCACCTCAACCGGCGGCATACCGGACAACACCCCGAGACCCTTGATCAAATCCACCGCGCTCACCACTATGCCCTCAAGGCCGAAACGCTGCTGCATGGTGGGCAGGCTGGGCTTGGTCCCCTGTCCCCAGAGCCAGATGGAGTTGGCCGGCGGTTTTCCCGCCTCTATCCGTTTCAGGTTGACAGGGTGGTCCCGCAAAAGCTCCCAGGACTTTTTGGTCAGGCGGGTGATGGGCCCCAGGTCACCCGTGTCTAGGAGCACGTCATCCACCGGCTGGGCGCTGCGGTCATGGGGAGGCACCGTGGCCGCACCCACCGGGCCTTGCCTCCACACCAGCAGATGCCGGTAGCTCACCCCGGGATGAAAACTCAGGCCTGGTTTTCCCAGATGTTTGTCCAGGTCTGCAATCAATTGGGCGGCGCTGGGGGTGTCGATATGCCCGCAGGCATACTCGGCCATGAAGGTCTGGCCGTCCCGCCAATCCAGGGAGACCAGATTGCAGCGAAAGGCGATTTGATCCGGCTGCAAGTCCACGCCCATGGCCGCGGCCTCGATGGGAGACCTGCCGGTGTGATAGCGCGCCGGATCATAACCCATGAGAGACATATTGGCTGTATCAGAACCGGGATCCATGCCCGGGGGGATGGTCTGGGCCAGGCCCAATCTGCCCCCTTGGGCCAGTTTGTCCATATGGGGCGTGGGCACCGCCTCCAATAGGGTCCGCCCGCCCAGGTCCTCCCGGGGCCGGTCACCCATGCCGTCGCCAACCAAGATCAGGTACTTCACGCGCTGTCTCCCAGGGCAATGATAGCAGCTAGGCCTTGCGTATCAACATGGTGGGATCGGTTATAACGGGCAAGGAGTCTATTTGTTCAAGCGCGGCGCGCACATCCGCCTCTTTGGCCTCGTGGGTCATCATCACGATGGGAACCGGCCCCCCGGTGCGCCGCCCCTTTTGGATCACCGCCTCAATGGAAATCCGGTGCTCCCCCAGGATGCGGCTGACCGCGGACAAGGTTCCAGGCTGATCCAAGGCGTTGCAGCGGAAATAGTATTGGCAGCGGGTTTCTTCCATGGGGGCCAGCTTGAGGCTGCCTCCGTCTTCCTTTTCCCGGCCCAAAGGCGGCACCCTGCCCCCGGAGCCGGATAAGATATCCCGGGAAAGATCCAATATGTCCCCCACCACCGCAGAGGCGGTGGGGCGGCTGCCGGCGCCAAGCCCGTACAACAGGACATCGCCCACCCAGTCACCCTGGATGTGCAGGGCGTTAAAAGCCCCCTCCACCGAGGCCAGGACATGATCCATGGGCACCAGGGCCGGGTGAACCCTGGCCTCCACCCTGCCTCCCTCATTGTGCAGAATGGCCAAGAGCTTGATTTTGTAGCCGAACTCCCCGGCGTACTGGATGTCCAATGGGGTCAGTTTGCTGATCCCCTGGGTAAAGATGTCATCCAGCCGGGGCTGGGCGCCCGTGACCAGGGATGTCAGGATGCAAAGCTTATGGGCCGGATCAATCCCCTCCACGTCAAAGGTGGGGTCAGCCTCGGCATAGCCTTTGGCCTGGGCCTCGGCCAACACCTCCGCAAAGGGCGAACCCTCGGCGGTCATGCGGGTGAGGATATAATTGCTGGTGCCGTTTAGTATGCCCATAAGGCTGAAGACCTGGTTTGCCAACAGCCCCTCGCGCACCGAGCGGATCAAGGGAATGCCTCCCCCCACCG
>JASFOZ010000165.1:0-8275 GCA_050116255.1 Desulfarculaceae bacterium | reverse complement strand
GGTCCCTGCTATGGCAGCCCCACCTGGTATTCATCCATGTCCGACTTCACCGTCATGCGCAAAGGGGCGGTGATGGCGGTGAGCAGCCCCAAGGTCACCTCTCTGGCCACGGGCGAGGACACTCCGGGCGAGGAGATGGGCGGCTGGCGCATACACAACGAGATAACCGGCCTGGTGGACATAATTGCCGAGACCGACCAGGAGGCCATCGATATAGCCAAGAAATTTCTCTCCTACCTGCCCGGCAACTCGGCCCAGGCGCCTCCCACCGCTCCTGTCCCTCCGGGCTCAGGCGACAAGATGCCCAAGATCCTCAATTACCTGCCTGAGGGCCCCAAGCAGGCCTATGACATGCGCAAGCTCATGCGTTGTATAGCCGACGGCGGGGAGATATTCGAGATCAAGGCCGGCTTCGGCCGCTCGGCGGTGACTGCTCTCACCCGGGTGGGTGGAAGCACAGTGGGCATGATCGGCAACAACACCATCCATCTGGGCGGAGCCCTGGACGCGGACGCCTGCGAGAAGATCACCAGTTTCCTGGTGCTCTGCGACTCCTACAACATCCCCATTTTCATGTTGGTGGACACCCCCGGCTTTTTGGTGGGCAAGGCCGGAGAGCGGCGCAAGGTCACGGGCAAGATCATCAACTTCATGAACGCCCTCACCCTGGTCACCGTGCCCAAGATCACGGTGATCGTGCGTAAGACCTATGGCCAGGCCTTTTTGAACATGGGCGGTTCGCGCAACTCAGACACCATCGTGGCCTGGCCCAGCGCCGAGATCAGCTTCATGGCCCCTGAGACCGGCACCAACGTGGTCTACAACCTCAAAAAAGAAGATGACCCCGAGCTTTTCGCCGAGAAAATGGCCATTTTGGACAAGGACACCGCTCCCTGGTCCGCGGCAGGCATCTTTAATGTGAACGATGTGATCGAACCGGCGGCCACCCGCGACTGGCTCATTAGCATGCTCGAGTATCACTATAACTACCGCACCGGCGGAATTGGCCAGCATCTTATGCACAACTGGCCCACCAGCTATTGAGGACGCCGTGACCTCCGACATCCCAGATTGCACGCCTGCCCCCATGACTCCGGCCTGGCAACCTGGACTGACGGTTTCTAGCGCTGCACCACACCGGGTTGGGCTCCAAGCCTAAACCCGGAGCCAGGCCCTGAATAGGGGCCAAATATAAGCATGACCACACGGGGCCAGGTTTACCCCGTGATTTACCGACGCCAGTTGGGCCGGATGGCTTAGAGGATTTGGCGACAGCGTATGAAAGCTGAATCCGGCTGCAAAACGCGAGGGGTTTTCGACCCCGGCGTACCAATATCGCAAAAGGAGCATGCCGTGTCGGAAAGCAAGGAAACCTTAACAGATGCCGTACGCTTGCGCGAGGTGCAAGAGGAGCGCTTCCAGCGCCAGATGGACTTGGTCTGCCAGGCCCATCCCTACTACCGGGAGGTGTTGAAGAAAGAGGGGCTGACCCGTTCGGACTTCCGGAGCCTTGATGATCTGCCTAAGCTGCCCCTGACCGACAAGCAGCTCTACATTGAAAGGCCGGACGACTTTTTGCTGCGTTTGAATGGGATCGAGGGAATATCCCGCGAAGAACGCACCATTTGGGACATCATCTACACCGCCGGCTCCACCAACGACCCCACCCCCTTTTATGACACCAGCTTCGACCATTACGCCCGCATCAGCCAGCTCAAGCGCTCGGCCGAGCACGCCGGCATCACGGCGGACGACATCATCATAAACCTGTTCCCTCTCACCTCGGTGCCCCATCAGGGTTGGCTCAGCGTGCTCTGGGCCAGCCAGGCGGTGGGGACCAAGCTCATCTCGGGCTTCGGTGGAAGCTATGACGGCGACTTCGGCCTGGTCAGGCGCTCACAAGAGGCCCTGGACATGATCGAGAGGCATCGGGCCACGGTGATATGGGGAATCGGCTTTTTCGTGCGCCGGCTCATCATGAAGGCCCAGGAACAGGGACGGGATATGAGTTCAGTGCGTCTGGCCCTGCCCATGGGCGAGGGCAGCCCCCAAGGGATGCGCGATGACGTGCGCCAGCGGCTCCAATCCATGGGAGCCCATGACGTCCAGGTGCTCAACGGCTACGGCTTCACTGAAAAACAGGGCCCTTCCATGGAGTGCCGGGAGATGGGCGGCTTCCATCTGCCCAAGCCGGCCCGCTACTTTTTCGAAATCCTTGACCCTAAAACCAAAGAGCCGGTTCCCCCGGGTGAACCCGGCCTGGTGGTGATGACCCATTTAATGCGCCGGGGCACCTGCCTGTTGCGATATGTGGTGGGCGATATCTGCTCTTTGACCATGGACCCCTGCCCCCATTGCGGCAACTGGGAGCCCCGCTTTAACAGCATCCCCTACCGAACCGGCGGCATAGTGAAGATCAAGGGCACCCTGGTAAACGTGGCCGCCTTGTTCGAGGTCATGAGCCGGATTCAAGCCATCGAGGAATATGAAATCATAGCAGACCGCTCCGATCCAAATGATCCCTTTTCCGAAGATGTTCTTTTCATCAAAGTGGCCTGTGCCAAAGAAGACTTCGATTCGGTCGAAACCCAGGTTAAAGAGGCGGTCCGCCGCAACCTGGAAGTAACTCCGGTGGTGGAATGGGTTTCCCCGGACACCTATACCGAGGCGCTGCGTGACTACAAATTCAAACGTTTTAAGGATAACCGGGCAAGGCCCTCGAAATAACCATTGGGACCGGAGCCGGGGCCTTCAAACCCGGCATCGGGAGATTTTCACCCTAATCAAGGCAAAGGAGTACCAAGATGAGGGGAAGGAATGGATTTATGGTTTTGTTTGGCTGTCTGGCGGTCCTGGGACTTATCCTTATTGCGCAGCCGGCAGTAGCTGCGAAAAAAGTACTCTTCGGTTCTACTGCCACCACCTCCAGCCACTACACCTACACCGTATCAGCCGGCCAGGCCATTAACGCCAAGGCCGGGGACAAGGTCCAGGCCACGGTGGTGGCCACCGGCGGCGCGGTTGACAACCTGGCCCGCATCGGAAGGGGCCAGCTCAATCTGGGCATCGGCACCTGGGCCACCTTCTTCCAGGCCTATAAAGGCATGGGTAAATACAAGGGCAAGCCCAAGGAGAAGATCAGGGCGCTTTGGCTCTACTCCAGCAACGCCCAGAATTACGTGGTGCGGGCGGACAGCGGCATAAAAACCCTGGCCGGCTTAACCGGCAAGAAGTTCTGTCCCGGGCTTAGGGGTTCAGCCACCGAGCAACTGGTGCAGCAGCTTTTGACCACAGCGGGCGTGAAGCCGGACTATTTCCGGGGGAGCCTGGCCGACGCCGTGGCCGCGGTTAAGGACAACCGTATCGCGGGCTACGCCAAGGCCGGTGCCGGTCTGCAATTGGACGCGTCCACCAAGGAGCTCAAGGCCTTCACCAAGATAGTGCTTCTCAATTGGCCCAAGGACAAGGTGGCCATGGTGAACAAGGCCATGCCCTTTGTGAACTTCATCAGTCTAAAAAAAGACGAGGTTCCCGGGTTCCCGGCCTACACCACACCGGTACAGGCCATCGGCGTCATTGCCTTTGACAACAGCCTGACCGAGGACCAGGCATACAACATAGTCAAGGGCATCAACGAGGGTCTGGATATCCAGGTGGCGGCCTACCCGGCCATGAAGGGACTTTCCATCCCCAAGATCACCATGGAGCTGACCAAGTTCCCCCTGCACAAGGGTGCTATCAAATATTACCGTGAGATCGGAGTCAAAATTCCCCAACGCCTGATTCCGCCCGAGGCTAAATAGATCAGCCACCTCCGGCCCCGCCGTAGGAGGCGGGGCCGGAGGCATTGACATCAACCCTCGCTTTAGTAAGGTAGCCGCCATGCCAGCCAAGGCAGCCCAGGATGAAAGCCGATTGGGGTTCTGGCAATATGCCATCGGAGGCGTAGCCATCGCCTTCGTGATATTCCAGATCTACACCGCCGGCTTCGGGCAGTTTCCCAACATGATCCAGCGCAGCATCCACGCCGGCTTTGGGCTGCTGCTCACCTATCTGCTCCTGCCCGGCTTCAGCAAAAACCGCATAGGCAGAAAGCCCAGCATCCTGGATTTGCTCATGGGCCTGGCTGCGGCCGGCCTTTGCCTCTATATCGTGGTCAACTACGACCGCCTCATGGAAGACATCGGCTTGCAAGCTTCCTCATCCGAGGTGCTGATGGGGGTGGGATTGATCGTGTTTACCCTGGAATCAGCCCGCCGCGCCACCGGCCCCATCCTGCCTGCCATCGCCACTGCCGGCATCCTCTATGCTTTGTTAGGCGGCTATATCCCCGGTTCCTGGGGCCATGCCGGCTTTGACGCCCAGTACGTGGTGGAATATCTTTATCTGGGGCCCGAGGGCATCTGGGGAGTGCTCACCGGCATCTCGGCCACCCTGGTGGCGGCCTTCATCATCTTCGGGGCCATATTGCTCACCACCGGCGGGGCGGAGAGCTTCATGAAAATGGCCATGGTCATGGGCGGGCGTTCCTATGGCGGGGCGGCCAAGGTTGCCACAGTGGCCAGCGCCCTCTTCGGCATGCTTTCGGGCAGCGCCATCGCCAACGTGGCCACCACTGGAAATTTCACCATACCCATGATGAAGAAACTGGGCTACCGCAACACCTTTGCTGGCGCGGTGGAAGCCACCGCCTCCTCAGGCGGCCAGATCACCCCGCCCATCATGGGGGCCGGGGCCTTTATCATGAGCGAGCTTATAAATCTGCCCTATCTTGAGATCGCCCTGGCCGCCACCCTCCCCGCCCTGGCCTTCTATACCTGTGTATGGCTGAGCATCGATTTGGAGGCTCGCAAAAGAGGGCTCAGCCAGCTGCCTCCTGACCAGATCCCCAGCTTCGCCTCGGTCTTCAGCCTGCGCAGCAGCGGCCCCATCTATGTGACCATCGTGGTGCTTTTGGTCAGCCTTTTCATGGGCCACACCCCCACCAAGGCCGCCTTTTGGGCCATAATAGTCAATATTTCCCTGTTCCTGATTTTGGGCGCCTGGGATTGGCCAAGCCTGAAGAGGCGCCTGAGCGCCCTGATCGAGGGAGTGGAGCGGGCCGGCCGGGGCATGGTCACAGTGGTGAGCCTTTTGGTCTGCGCCCAAATCATCATCGCCATGATCTCCTTGACCGGCATGGGTATCAAGCTTTCGGACATGCTGATCTCGGCCAGCGGCGGGCATTTATTCCTGGCCCTGGTCTTGGCCGCTGTAGTGAGCTTGATCTTGGGCATGGGCATCCCCACCACTGCGGCTTATGTGCTGGCCGCCTCGGTGGTGGGTCCCGCTCTGATGATGATGAACGTAAACCCCCTTTCCGCGCACATGTTCATCTTTTACTGCGCCATCCTCTCCGGGCTTACCCCGCCGGTCTGCACCGCGGTCTTCGCAGCCGCCTCCATAGCCGACGCCCCCTGGCTGAAGCTGGCGGGCACCTCCATCCGCCTGGCTATAATGAAGTATATTATCCCCTTCTTTTTCATATACCGGCCCTCAATACTATTATTGGGCTCCTGGCAGGCCATTATTGAAACTGTGGCCGTGACCTGGGTGTCGGCCCTTATGTTCGCGGTGGGCAGTGTGGGCTACTACCGCCAGAATATCGTCTGGCCCCTGCGGATTATCATATTGGGGGTGGGGGCGGTGCTCATCCTGCCGGGCGTGACCACCGACCTCATAGGCCTGGGCGCGTTTTTGGGTCTGCTTGTGTGGCAGAAACTTCTAAAGAGGTTCACACGGTTGCCGGCCTGATCCCAGCCGCTGGCAAGGACGGCTGCCATAAACGAGAACCGGCTCTAATCAGGGTTAACCCATGCTGGATGCAACCTATCTGCCTCACTTTATGGCCCTGGTGATGTTCGGGGCTTTTGCCCACGGTTTCATGGGCCTGGGCTTTGGCATAATCGTCATAGCCGGGCTCGCCTTCACCGGTTTCAGTCTGGAACGGGCCTCGGTTGTTTTGAACCTCTTGCTGCCGGTTTTGTTCGCCACGGTTCTTTTCGCCAGCAGCTGGGACTTGCGTTTCAAAATAAAAGGAAAACTCACCCTGCTTTTATGCATAGGCTCCTTTCTGGGAGTGCCTTTGGGTTATTGGTTTCTCTATACCCAGGGCAACCAGCCAGTCTTTTATCTTGCCCTGGGCCTGACCCTGGCCCTCTTCTCAGTGGACTATCTGCTAAGGCCCCGCATCAACACCCAGCTGCCCCTTTGGGTGGGCTTCGTGGCCGCCCTTGCCGGCGGTTTTTTGGCCGGGGCCTTCACCGCCGGGGGGCCGCCGCTGGCTCTTTTTCTCTATTCTCATTTCGAAAACCCCAGCGAAGCCAAGGGCACTTTGCAGATAATCTTTTTGAACACCACCTGGTGGCGTTTGATAAACATCGGAGTTTTCAGCGAGGGCTTTACCTGGCAGATTTTCCATTGGGCCGGCCTTTTGGCCCTTTTGGTGTTAATCTTCGCTTTTTTGGGCCACTGGGCCACCCGCCGGGTATCGCCTCTGGTCTTCAGCCGGGTGGTATATAGTTTCATCGGATTGGCCGGGGCGGCCAATATCATCCGTTACTTCAGTATATAAGGTGATGCATGCCGATCTATAAGTACGAAGACAAAATACCGGTCATCGACCCCAGCGCCTGGATTGCACCCAGCGCCTGCCTGATCGGCGATGTCCGAATCGGCCCTGAGGTTTATGTGGGGTGGCAGGCGGTTTTGCGCGGCGACCACGGGGCCATAGAAGTCCACCGGGGGTCGGCGGTGGAAGAAGGAGTGATCATCCACACCACCCAAGGTTTCTTCAGCCGGATCGGGGACGAGGTCACCCTGGGCCATGGGGCCATGCTCCACGACGCCATTGTGGAAGACATGGCCGTGATCGGCATGCGGGCCACCATCAGCAACAACGCCGTGGTGGGGCGCTGGTCCATCATCGGCGAGATGGGCCTGGTGAGCGCCGGGCAGACCATACCGCCGGAATCAATAGCCGTGGGGATACCGGTCCAGATTATCGGCCCAGTGCAAGACCGGCACAAGGAGCGCTGGAGCCAGGGCAAGAAGCGCTACCAGGAATTCACCCGGCGCAACCCAAAGGAACTGCACCTGCTTTCCCTAGAATGAGCCGCGCCTATTCTCCATTGACAGCTGCGGCGGTTTCCTGACCGCCATCCACGGGAAATCAAGCCCGTCTCACCCCTGGCGGGGTTTGGCCAACACCTCCAGCACCTTCAGGTCAAACACCTTGTGGGAGTTGGCCGGTTTGACAATCAAGGCGGTGTCGGCCCCCCTGCCGGTGCCGGTGATGGTGAGCACTTCCTCGTCCGGGGTGACCAGGCCCGCATCAGCGGCCATAAGGGCTATCTCCACGCCCACCTTTACTCCCTGGCTCAGCATGCGCAGGCTCTGGGCCACGATCTCGCCCGGATGGGTGCCGCCCAGGGCGCTGGCCACGCCCTTCCCCACTCCACTTAAAGCGTGAGCTGCGGTGAGCACCCGCACCCCCTTTGATTCCAGGCTTTCCTGCGCCTCGACGGGTAGTGCCCTCTGGCCGGGCTGCTTAAAGCCAACGACATAGCTCACGGCCACTACCTCAAGGGTGCCGGGTTTCATAACCTTTAAAAGCTCTTCCACCGTGCGTCCGGTGCTGGTAGCCACCAGAACTTTTTTAAGACCCAGCTCAAGGGAGCGTTGTAAAGCGAGGGCCAAAAGTTCGGCAGTGTTTTTAGGCCCAGGGCTGTTGAAATATTTGCACGTAACTTCAATGAATTGCGTCATGGTGCTTATTCCTCTTTGGCAAATCTTGATTCTCTATGTTGTAACTCTTCAGTAATTTAACGATATCTGTATACCATCAAAAAACAAGGGGCCAGGCTTTTACAGTCTAACCCCTTGATTTTACGATACAGGCCAAGGCCGATATATTTTAGTACATTAAGGTGTCCTATAACCTCAGCCGCAGACACTCAGCTCTGGTTACATGAACCCGGCTCAGTTTGAGATGATCAATAGGCTGCTTAACTATGTGTCCACAAAATCGGGGGAAAATCAGCAAACATCTACCACAATATATTGTAATTACTTAATAGTTCATACCTTCTAACATCCACACAAAATATTATCAGTCCCAAATTTAATAACCTCTTGACAACCCCAACACAAATTTGTAAATATGATGACCGTCAAAAGGTATGACCGTTATACGGGCAGCTCGTTTAAGGAAGAATTCACAGTTAAGCTCCAGACT
>JASFOZ010000164.1:0-8282 GCA_050116255.1 Desulfarculaceae bacterium | reverse complement strand
CATCAAGGCCATGGGCACCATGGCCAGGCCAAAGGCATAGGCAAACAAATAAAGGGGTATCAAGACCGTGGCCGTGACTTCGCCGGCCCGGTAGTAGGAGTGGCCCAAGAGCATGCTCTCCCAGATGATCAGGCAAAACAAGAGCAGGCATAAGGCAGAGGTGAAGGCCTTGATGGCGGCCCGCAGCCGGGACGACATACGCAGCACGAACATCTCCACGCTGATATGTCCCCGCAGGCGCTGGGTGGCGGCCACGGCAAAGGCAATGGTGGCCACTTGGGCCAGGCTGACTATCTCGGTGGAGCCGGGCACCGGCTGCAGGAAGAGCTTGGCCCCCAAAACATCGCTGCAGTTGACCACCACCATGACCATGATGCCCACCACCCCCGCGGTTTCGCCCCAAAGGCTCATGGACTCGGCCCATTGACGCAGCCTGTGCATGATTTGCTCCCTGCCTTATGAATCAAAAGGCAGGGGGCGCCTCCAGGGCGCCCCCTGCGGCCATTTTTCTACTCGGCGGTGGGCATCTGAATGTTTTTCGCCTTTTGACGGGCGGTGAACTTACGCACGCTGTCTTTGATAAAGCTTAAACGTTCCTTGATGACAGAGGCTTTAATGCCCTTGGCTTCCATGTCCTTGGTGTATTTAGCGATAACCGGCTGCACCGCAGCCACCCACTTGGCCGCCTCGGCATCGGAAAGATTGATGACCTTGCCGCCTTTTTTGCGGAAGAAGCGGGCGCCCTCCAGGTCTATGATGTTCCAACCCCAGGCGGCCTTATCAATCCACTCCTTGCTGACCTGGTCGAATATCTTTTTGATCTTGGGCGGCAGAGAGTCGTATTTCTTTTTGTTCATCACGGCATAGAAGGTGTAGACGTTGCCCACCTGCCAGTCGGCGGTGCAGTACTTGAGCAGTTCGCCCAGGCGGAAGCCGCGCATGGTCTCCAGGGGCAGCATAACCCCGCTGATGACGTTGCGCTTGACCGACTCGTAGGTGTCGCCGATGCCTATGGGGCGGCTGACCGCTCCCAGGGCCTCCACGGTGTCGGCAATGCGGCCGGTGCCGCGCAAGGTCTGGCCCTTGAGATCCGCCAAGGTGCGGACGGCTTTTGTAGTGGTGGAGATAAGATTGGGCCCGCAAGCGCAGAAGAAAAGCATATGAGCCTGGTTGAACTCCTTGGGCCGGTACTTTTGGTAAAAGGCGTTGACCACCTGGGTGCTCACCCAGCCGCTGGGCATGCCCACAGGCAGATCGCAGATCTCCATCTCCGGAAAGCGGCCCCGGGTGTAGGCCAGGTTGCTGAATCCCATGTCAGCGATACCCTGCACCACGCCGTCGAACACCTTGGGAGCCTTTAATAGCTGCCCGCCGGGGTAATGTTGAATCTTCACCTCGCCCTTGCTGCGCTTTTCTATCTCTTTACAGAAATCGGCGGTCAGTTTCGAAGCCATATGGGTTGGCGGGAAATAATTGTTGAAACTTAATTTAATCTCGGCATTAGCGGCGCCGGCGAAAGTTAACCCCCCGGCAAAAAAGGCTAACGCCAAAACCAAAGCCACACTTACAGCTCGCTTGTTCATGTGTCCCTCCGCCTTGAAAGTTGGTGAAAAGGCAAAGAACCATTCCGGGATAACCCGGATTTTGGATGTTTTTCGCCCCCGGTGTTAAGAGATACAGCTTGGAGCCAACGTCTGCTTTTTCAACCAGGGCCCGTAAATAGAACTCGTGTTTGGGATACGGAGTTATTTATAAAACAGGGGCCTAGTTATGCCTTATACGGCCCATGCCCGGTTGTTCTTTGCCGATATCGCCAGCCTTGAGGCGGCGTGCTGAAACCAGAAAACGTTGGTGTGAAACTTGGGGAATGTATCTGAAGCAAAGGGGAAATGCCCGCTTGCCGAAATGGTCGCGGTGATGGGTAAAAACATATGTGGCGCCAGGGGCTTGGTAGGGCCTGCACTAACCATAAACGAGCACCTTTAGCGCTAAAAAATTTATGATGTGAAAATCGGTTTCATCAAGAGGCACACTATCACAACCGCAAAACCAGTGTCAACCCCCAAGGTTTAGATATTCAATTGGGTTTTCCCGCCGATGCTATTTGAATATTTTATTAAGATATAAAAAGCTTATCTTAAAAGTAATTGATTGGAGGAATTGCATTGACACCTGAATTTGCAGATGTTATTTTCATTCATCAAAATACAGATTTGTATTATGAAACAAGATAAGCTCGATCAGGCTAAAATCTATCGAATCCAGGCCCTGGACAGGGCCCTGGATATCTTGGACTGTTTTTCCTTTCAAAAACGGGAATGGACTTTGTCCGAAGTGGTTGCCCACACCGGGCTCAACAAGACCACAGCCAAGCGCATGCTTAGCAACCTGACCGCTCGGGGCTATCTGCACCAGGATACTGATAACAAGCGCTATCAATTGGGGCTCAAGCTCTTTGAGTTGGGCGGCATAGTTTTTTCTTCCATCTCTTTGCGCCGGGCCGCTGCCAGCCATTTGACCCGGCTTCGTGATGAAACCGGCCTCACCGTGCTTATGGGCATAGAACTGGACGACCACCTGGTTTATGTGGACAAGCGCGAAGGCTTAGGCGTCATCCGCATATCCTCGGAGATCGGTTGGCGGCGGCAACTAAGTTTCGGCATGTTGGGCATGGTGATCATGGCCTTTATGCCGCCGGGAAGGGTTAAGGCCTTTTTGACCAAACACCCCCTGGAGAGCTACACAGCCCTTTCCCTGACCGACCGTCACGCCTTTAATCTGCGCCTGGCCCAGATCCGGGAAGGCGGCTTTGTGGTGGAAAAGGGCGAGGCTCACGAGAGTATAGCCGGCATCGCCGCACCCATAAGGGATTATACGCGCCAAGTGGTGGCTGCCGTGGGTGTGGCCGTGCCCCTGACTCCGGAGCTGGGGCGGGATGATGAGAAGAAGCTGGTGGACAATGTCCGGCACACTGCGGAAGCGATCTCCTCGGATTTGGGTTATCTGAAAATTTGATGGCCATAGCTGGGCCAATAACAATTGGAGGGCTGTCATGAGCGCTACTGAGCTTCGTCCTTGGGAGGAGAGCTTCACCCTGCCGGAAGAGTTCAACATGGTCAGCCTGCTGCTGGAAAGGCATCTGCAAGGGGAGGGCGGCAGCCGGACCGCAATACATTTCAACGGTCAAACCATGACCTACCAGGAGTTGGGGCGGCTGACCAACCGTGTGGGCAGCGGCCTGGCCTCCTTGGGGATAGGCCCCGGCCAACGGGTGCTTCTTCTCCTGCATGACAGCCCCGATTTCATCGCCTCCTTTCTGGGGGTAATGAAAATCGGCGCGGTGCCGGTTCCCATCAATGTCCTGGCCACAACCGAGGATTGGGCCTACTTTGCCAAAGACAGCCAGGCCACGGCGGTGATTGTGGAGCAGGAGCTGCTGGGGAAGCTGGAGCCGGCGCTTTCGTCCTGCCCCGATTTGAAACAGGTGGTGGTGAGGGAAGGGGAGTCCGGCGCCCGTCATTCCCTTAAGGAAGTCGCCGCCGCCGGGTCTGATGATCTGGAGGTTTTTCCCACCCGGGCCCTGGATCACTCTTACTGGCTGTACACCTCCGGGACCACCGGCCAGCCCAAGGGGGTGATCCACCTGCATAAAGACTTGGTGTATGCGGTGGAGACCTGGGGCAAGCACGTTGTGGACTTTAAGCCCGAGGACGTGGTCTATTGCGTAAGCCGCCTGTTTTTCTCCTACGGCCTGAACAACGGGCTTTATCTGCCCTTGTATTATGGGGGCGCGGTGGTGCTCTCGCCGGAAAGGCCCCTGCCTCAGACGGTGATTGAGGTGGTGGAAAAATACCGGCCCAGCATGCTTTTCTCGGTGCCCACTGCCTACGGCCAGTTGCTGAATTACCTGGAAGAGAAAAAGGTGACCCCGGATTTCAGCTCTCTGCGGGCCTGCATCTCCGCGGGCGAGGCCCTGCCCGGCCCCCTTTATGACCGCTGGCAAGAGCGTTTCGGCCTGGAGGCGCTGGACGGAATCGGTTCTTCTGAGGTGAGCTTCATCTATATCTGCAACCAGCCGGGCAAGGTGAGGCGTAACAGCAGCGGCCTGCTTCTGCCCGGATACCAGGCCAGGATTCTGGATGAAAAAGGCGCCCCGGTGGAGCCGGGCGAGGTTGGCGACCTGTGGGTTAAGAGCCAGACCCTGGCCGCGGGATATTGGAACAAGCCCGATAGGACTGCGCAAACCTTTGTGGACGGCTGGATGAAGACCGGCGACCGTTTCCACCAGGATAAGGACGGTTACTTCTTCTACTTCGGGCGGGCTGATGACGCCATGAAGGTGAGCGGCATCTGGGTCTCGCCCCTGGAGGTGGAGGAAGTCCTCCTGGCCCATCCTGCGGTGGCTGAGTGCGCCATTGTGGGCCATAACGACGACATGGGGCTGTTGAAACCCAAGGCCTTTGTCACCCTCAAGGCCGGGTTTGAGCCCAGTGCCGAGCTGACCAAGGAGTTGCAGACTTTTGTGAAAGAAAAGTTGGCGCCATATAAATATCCCCGCTGGATTGAATACCTGGATGATCTGCCTAAGACATCCACCGGCAAGATCCAGCGCTTTAAATTGCGCCAAAGAAATAGCTGATCCGTCGAGACTGCCGGGCTTCTGCCCCAGGTACGGCCCCAACCCAGAGCCTATGCGGGCAGGGAGTAATAAGATGTCAACATACCCCAGCGAACCCCTCAAATGTTGGAACAAGGCCAAGGAACTCAGGCGGCAGTACTACCAGAGATTCGCCCAAGCCCATGACCAGGGGGGTCTGCGCTGGGGCGGCGGCTCCTGGGCTCCCTGCTCCATCCCGCGCGGTTTTGGCGATGATGTCTACGGCATGTCCAGCGAGCCTTATTCCGCCTCCATCGCCTTTGACCGGGAGTTCTCTCTGCAATGCCTGGAGGCCACTGAAAAGAAGGGCTATGCCCGCGACCTCTGCGGCTATATGCGCAACTATTTCGGCTCCATCATTTTGGACAAGTTCGCCTTTGGCGGCCCCTTTCCCAAGCACGACTTCATCATGCAGACGCATATCTGCTGCTCCCACGCCAAATGGTATCAGGCGGCCAAGGAGCTGGAGGGGGGCGTGCCCATGTTCGCCATTGACATGGCGCCGGGGCCTTATCCTCCTTTCGGTTCGGAAGAGGACCTGCCTCACCGCATTGATTATGTGGCTGGGCAGTTTTTGGATGCCATTGACTGGATCGGAGATGTCATTGGCCGGGCTTTTGATGACGAGCGGTTTTTGGAGGCGGCCTGGGACGAGATCCGCACCATGGCCCTTTGGCCCCGGGTTTGCTGGCTGAATCAGGCCGTACCCGCTCCTTTGGACGAAAAGAGCATGTATGCCTTGTATGTGCTGGCCACCCTGGACAAGGCCTGGAAGGCGATCCCGGATTTCTACGAGGAGCTTTTCGACGAGGTGCAGGACCGGGTGGACCGAGGCATTGCCGCTGTTGCCAATGAGTCCTTGCGGGTGATGACCGATGCCCAGCCTCCCTGGGGCTTCTTGGGCATGTACCGCCGCCTGGAGCAGGATGGCGCGGTTTCCATAGGTTCCCTGTACACCTTTGGCCTGGAGGGTATCTGGACCTACAAGGCGGATGACGAGGTCCTGGTTCCCCGGGAGATGCCCAGCGCCAGGCCCCAGACCCGGGAAGAGGCCTGCCGTCTACTGGCTGACTGGTTTTTGAACCGGCCTCTATATCAGGCCACCTATGACCCGGCCTACAAGACGGCCATGATGGCGGCGGTGGCCCGCCAGTGGAAGGTGGACGGCATCATCCTGCACCTAAACCGTGGCTGCGAAGGCCTTACCATAGGCGCCCCCGAAAACCGGCTGGGCCTGCAGGCAGAAGGGTTCAAGGTGATGACCTATGAGGGTAACATGGGTGACGAACGGGAGTTCGATATGACCCGGGCCTATGCCCGCCTGGAGACCTTTCTGGGTCTTTTACGGGAATCCAAACCAGATCAGCAAAGCCGGTCCGCTTGATTATTCTGGGGACCGGGCCCGGACATAAATCCCAATGCCCCATGCGCAGGGTATGACAGCTTGATCAGGCAACATATGAACCAAGACGATCTCCGCCGGGCGCGCCGCTACAGCTACCTAATCTGCGGTGCCGTATTTCTCAGCTACATCTTTGTTTACTTCCACCGCCTCTGTCCCTCGGTGGTGGCCCTGGACATGCAAAACGCCTTTGGCATAGGCCCCACCCTGTTGGGGGTCTTGGGCTCTGCCTACTTTTATCCCTACGGCCTGATGCAGCTGCCGGTGGGGCTCTTGGCGGACTCCTGGGGGCCGCGCAAGACCATATCGGCCTTTTTCCTGTTGGCGGCATTGGGTTCCTTGCTCATGGGCCTGGCAGGATCGCTTTCCTGGGCGGTGATAGGCCGGGTGCTGGTGGGAGTGGGGGTTTCCACGGTATATGTGTGCAACTTCAAGATACTGGCGGAGTGGTTCAGGCCCCGCCAATTCATGGTGGCGGGCGGCGTGTTCATGGCCATGGGCGGGGTGGGCGCCCTGGCCGCGGGCACGCCCATGGCCTTTTTCAGCGGGCTGGTGGGCTGGAAAGGCACCCTGGTCGGAGTGGGCCTGGTGAGCCTGATCATAGCCGGGCTGGCCTATGTAATCATCCGCGACCGGCCCTCAGACCTGGGCCTTCCTGATCTGGCCTCGGGAAGTGCCGATCCTCCGGTGCAGAAGATAGGCCTGGGACAGGGAATCAAGCAGGTGGTCACAGCGGCCCGCTTTTGGCCCCTGGCCATATGGGCCTTTATGGCGGTGGGCATTGCCTTTGCGCTGGGGGGCATGTGGCTGGGGCCCTATTTACAGCAGGTTTATAGCATGAGCAGGGCCCAGGCAGGGGTTTACCAGAGCATGTTCGGCGTGGCCCTGGTGATAGGAAGCCCCCTACAAAGCTATTTGGCCAACCGTTACGGCAGGAAGCCGGTGCTGGTGGGATGCAGCCTGCTTCTGCTCCTGCTGGGTGCGGCTTTTTATATTTACCCCAGCGGCCTTTCCCCCCAGGTTTTGATGGTGTTGGTGTTTCTCTTTTTTGTGGCTGGCGGCGCCCCGGGATCGGTGGTGGCCACAGTGGCCAAGGAGCTGTTTCCCCGGGCCATAGCCGGCACCGCTGTGGGCCTTTTGAACATCTTCCCTTTTTTTGGGGGCGGGATCTTCCAGATCGTGTTGGGCTGGCTCCTTACCGGAGGTGGTGACACCGCCCGGGCCTATACAGCCGCCGCCTTTGAGAACCTGTTTGCCTTCAGCGTGTTTTGCGCCCTGGGTTCTTTGCTGGCCGGCCTGATGATAATCGAGACCCTTCCCCTGGCGGATGACAAGGGGTGAGCGCCCGCCTTTTGTTAATGGCTTCCTAGATGCTCCGGATGCTCCAGAAAAAGCGCCAGACATATGCCCACTATGACCAGGCATTCCATGTCCAGATAATTGTTCGCATCCTGTTGTAATAAAACCGAACACTGGGCCGGAAAATCCTCGTCAGCATCATTGAACAGCATCAGCACCGGCACCCGGGGCAAGGCCGGAAACATGCGCACCAGGTCATAGGAATATGGTTCGCTTGGTGTCTGGCCGGCCAGATTCGAGCAGGCCCCTTCCAGGTCCTGGAGCTTGCCTACAAAGGAGTTGGATATGCGGCGCTCCACGGTATTGGCATAGCCTTCCACAAAGGGAGCAGCGTCCTTGAACTCTCTATAGGCCACCCAATTAGAGTCCTGAGCGTCCATGGGCTGGCCTGTTCCCAGCAAATATTTGACCAGGAGCACACTGACCATGTGCTTATAAGGGGAGTTGTCAGGATTGTCGCGGCCGATATCTTGGGGGGATACGGGCTGTTTTTTGCCGAACAAAGGCACCAGGATTTCATTGCCCAGCCGTTCGACACCCAGGATATCTATTGGGATTTGTTCCCAGTTTTTTTGAAGCTGGGCCCGGTAGTCCTTCATTATTTTGGCATATGCGCTTGGGGATTCAGTCATGGTTTGGTCCTCAACATCTTGATAAGTTGTTTTTGATGAGCCATCCATTGCTATTTGAACATGATTTCTGAATTAAGTAATCACCTAAATAGGTGGGTTGTTTGTGGGAGAGAGATTGTTTTATACGGGTAAAGTTTAGCATTGGTCAGGCAACATTGGGTTTTCAAGCGCCTGGGTTCAGGTCTATAGTAGACGGGGAACTCAAACAACCAGATGGCTATACAGGCAATGC
>JASFOZ010000163.1:0-8291 GCA_050116255.1 Desulfarculaceae bacterium | reverse complement strand
TTGGCTATCAAACATTTGACCGGCGCCTTGGAAGATGCCCGGGCCTATGGGCTTTTGGGAAAAAACATCCTGGGCAGTGGGTTTGATTTCGATATCCGTATAAGCCGGGGGGCCGGGGCCTTTGTCTGTGGAGAGGAGACAGCCTTGATGCGCTCCATTGAGGGGAAATCCGGCGAACCCATCCCAAGGCCTCCCTACCCGGCCTCCAAAGGGCTGTTCGGCAAGCCTTCGGTGCTGAACAACGTTGAAACCTGGGCCAATGTCAGCCGTATCCTGGACGCTGGTGCCGACTGGTATTCCTCGCTGGGCACGGAAAACTCCTCCGGCACCAAGGTCTTCTCCCTGGTCGGCAAGGTCAACAACATCGGCTTGGTGGAGGTGCCTATGGGCATCTCCTTGAAGGATATCGTCATGGAGATCGGAGGGGGCGTGCCTGGGGCTGAGCGCTTTAAGGCGGTGCAGACCGGCGGGCCCTCCGGCGGCTGCCTGCCTTGGGATCTGGCCGACCTGCCTGTGGATTTCGATTCCCTTATAGAGGCGGGGTCCATGATGGGCTCTGGCGGCATGATCGTTTTGGACGATCGTGATTGTATGGTGGATGTGGCCAAGTATTTCCTGGGATTTCTACAGGAGGAATCCTGCGGCAAATGTTTCCCCTGCCGTTTGGGGGTGCCCCGACTTCGCGAAACCCTGGTCAATTTTTCAAAGGGGCATGGAGAGATCAAAGACATAGACGAGTTATATGAACTTGCCGAGGCTATTAGAGACGGCTCCCTCTGCGCCTTGGGCGGCACCGCACCCAATGCGGTTCTGTCCACGCTGCGCTATTTCCGTAAAGAGTACGAGGCCCATATAACCGAGCAAGTATGTCCGGCTGGTGTCTGTAAGGATCTGATCACCTACAGCATTGATCCAGAGGCCTGCACCGGTTGCACTGCCTGCGCCAAGGCTTGCCCCCAGAAGGCGATAAGCGGAAAGAAGAAAAAACCGCATCAGATTGACGAATCACTCTGCATTCGCTGTGGTATGTGCATGGAATCGTGTAAGTTCGGAGCCATCCAAGTCGCCTGATGCTTTGGCTGGCGAGAAGGGGAGATAGAGGTGATGGTCAACCTTAGCATTGACGGTAAAAAGGTGAAGGCAAAGGAGAATTGGACTCTGCTGGAAACAGCCCGGCACCATGGTATCCAGATCCCGACTTTTTGTTTTCATGAGGCTGTGCAACCTTTTGGCGCCTGCCGCCTTTGCGTGGTGGAGCTGAGGCAGCAAGGGCGTTCGCGCCTGGTTGCTTCTTGTGTCTACCCCGCCGAGGAAGGCCTGGATGTACATACCCACAGCGATCGGGTCAAAAACGTACGCAAATGGGTCTTGGATCTGCTGCTGGCCGCTGCTCCCGCCAGCAAGGAGGTGCAGGAACTGGCAGCGGAGTATGGAATCCAAAAGAGCAGTTTCCAAGTCCACGATACAGGACAGGAATGCATAATGTGCGGCCTATGCGTCAGGACTTGTGCAGAGGTGGTCGGGGTGCATGCCATAGCCACCATGGGGCGCGGCCTTCACAAGGAAGTCGGCGGGGCCTATATGCAACCCAGCGAGGCCTGCGTTGCCTGCGGCTCTTGTGTGACCGTCTGTCCCACCGGAGCCATGCGCACCCGCTTGAACAACGTGCGCGGCGAACCCAAACTGCCCTTGGCCGTGTCCGGGAAATAGATAAGGAGGCTGGTCATGTCCGGCAAGAGCAATATAGGAGTGATCCTCTGCCAGTGTGGTCGGCGTATCGAGCCGCTGGTGGACCTTGAAGAACTAAAAAGCCAGGTGTCGGCTGATCCCGATGTGGCTTACGTAGCCATTGAGTCTTTTCCCTGCCTCACTCCCGGCATGGAGAATGTGCGCAAGGCGGTGAAGGAAAAAGGCTTGAACAAGCTGGTGATCGCCGGCTGCGAGGCCCGTATCCTCTTGGGCAAGTTCGAGCAGGAGCTGGCCGATATGGGCCTGGAAGAAGGCCAGATCGACATGGTCAACCTACGGGGACATGTGGCCATGGTCCACGATCTGGAGCCCCAGGCCATGGCCGCCAAGGGCGCTAAGCTGATCAAAGCCGCCGTCGCCGGCCTCAAGGTCCTGGAGCCCTCGCCCCAGGAGAAGGTGCAGATCGAGGGGCCGGTCATGGTCCTGGGAGGAGGAATCGCCACCTATGCCGCGGCCCAAGAGCTCATCCGCCGGGAGATCGAATGCACCATTGCAGTGCAGACCGACGAATACTGGGATGAAATCCGCATGCTGCACGAGCACTATCCCGGAGAGCGCCACTACTACGAACGGCTGGAAGCCATCATGAAAGAGGTGGATGAAAGCCCCCTGGTAAAGCGCATAACCGTGGGCGAACTCATGGGATTGGTCGGGCGCACCGGCGAATATCATGTGACTTTTTCCTCTTTCAGCGACCGGCCGCCCCGGGTGTTCGAGGCCTCGGCGGTGATCGCCTGCCTGGACGGCCAGATGCTGAACCAGGGTTCGGACTTCGGCCACGACGGACGCACCGTGATCTGCCACACCGAGGTGGAGGAGGCCATCTGGACCTTGGGAGTCCCTGAAGGCAAGATCCTGTTCTGGATCAATGATTACGAGGCGGGGCATCCTCAGTTCGCCTATCTGTCGGCCCGCTCCGCCTGGTCCATGGCCCGGTACATGCTGGAGAAATCGCCTCTCACCGAGGCCACCATACTTTACAACCACAATATGCCGGTTCCCCTCTCCGCCGGCGAGCGCAAGCTTTCCCGGCAGCTGAACGTGGAGTGGGTGCCTTATGACGGCAGCCTTAGGCCAACGGTTCAGGCTGGTTACGTAACTTATTGTTCTCCTTTTGATCACATAGACTATGAGATGCCCTATGACCGGCTCATCCTTTCGCCCCGGCGTTCGGTGGGGGTGGAGGCGGTGAAGATGGCCCGTATCCTGGGCATGGAGCCCAAAGAGAACGAGTTTCTCAAGGAGCATCACGCCCGCGTGCGGCCTGAGCAGCAGGGGCGGGATGAAACCTTCTTGGCCGGAAGCGCCCGCTATCCCTGTGATCTGCACGAAGCCCTCAGGCAGGGCCGCCGGGCCGCAGTCAAGACGGCGGAGGTGGTGGCCGCCGGCCTCAAGGGCGAGCTTTATGCGCCCCGTATGGTCTGTACCGTGGACCAGGAAAAGTGCATCGGGTGCGGGCTGTGCAAGGAGATCTGCGAGTGCGGCGGCATTGAGCCGGTGGAGGGGCCCGGAGGCGGCATACCCCGCCACGTGGACCCCATGGTCTGCACCGGCGGCGGAACCTGCGCCGCCGCCTGCCCCTACCATGCCCTCACCCTGCAGAACAACACCACCATGCAAAGGGAGGCCCGGGTTGCCGCCTTGTCCCAGCTGCTGGAACCGGGAGAGGTGCTCTCCTTTGGTTGCGCCTGGGGCGGTTTGGCGGCAGCGGACAATGCCGGGGTCAAGGGAATCAAATACGACCACCGCATGTATATGCTGAGGGTGGGCTGTATCGGCCAGCTGGATCCTTCCGTATTGGCCCGGGCCTTTTTAGAAGGCGCCCCCGGTCTGCTCCTCATCGGGTGCCCCCCTGAAGAATGCCATCATTCCTATGGCCTGGACCATACCTGGTCCCGGGTCAATCTGATCAAAAAGCTGCTCAGCCTGTGCGGATTTGACCGCCGGCGCATAGCCCTTGCCCACGCCGACCTTAATGAGCCTGCAGAATACATCAAAACCGTGGAGAGCTTTATCAACCTGGTGGCCGAGCTCGGCCCCATTGAGCGCAACTCGGAGAATATGTCCAAGCTCAGGGGTCTTTTCAGCGCGGTCAACAACGCTAGGGTGCGCTGGGTGTTGGGCGCCTCCTTGCGCCGTCCCTGGGAAGACGTCTATCCCGGCAACCAGAGAAACGCACTGGCCTATGACAAGGACCTGATGGGGGTTCTCAGCGAGGAGTTCATCCGGGCCCGGGTGGCCAACCTTCTGCAAGAGGAGAAGCGTTCCTTTAAGCTGGATGAGCTTTCCGCTTCCTTGCAGGAAGACGAATCCCAAGTGGTGGAGAATCTGCGCGAGATGGTGGCTGAGGGAATTATTTCCCGGGTGCATAAAGATGGGGTGGCTCATTACTTGCTTCGTGGGTAAAATACCGGCCATCAATATAGGAAAGGGAGCCGTTAGGCTCCCTTTCCCGAGTTAAGGAGACATAAGAGATTGAAAGAAGAGTGGGAACAGGACCCAGAGATCCTGGCCAAAGCGGCCGAGCAGCTGGGAGTCAGTGAACGATTTTTAGATCATGCCCTTAGCCCGCGCAATGTGGGCATTTTGCCTAATCCTGAGGGTTTTGCTCATCCCAAAGGGGCATGCGGCGATTTCATAGAGCTGTACCTGCGGATCCAGAAAGATGTGATTGACGATGCCAGGTTTCTAACCCAGGGCTGCGCCCACACGGTGGCCTGCGGCAGCGCCATGACCGAACTCATCAAGGGGCTTCCCCTGGAGCAGGCCGTTTCCGAGATAACCGCGGAAAGGGTGGAGGATGAGTTGGGAGGCCTGCCCAAAGAGCATAAACACTGCGCCGCCTTGGCCGCGGCCACCTTGAGTGCGGCCATCCGGAACTTTTATAAAGATCAGAGCCAGGCATCCTGGAAAAAACCCTACCGCAGAGCCTGACCAGGGTTTGATGCTGTTGACCAAGAGGGAGTCATCAGCTCAATATGGGACCGGGGATGGCGGGGCAGTCTTTTGGTTAATCTTTCTCGATGGGCGATAATCGTCTATTCTGCCAAAATGAAAGCCGGGCTTGCCTAGGGGCAGCCAACCCTGGCCAACAACCAGACATCTGAGGGCCGGTTTATTCAATCAAGGGGCGTGCCGGTGGCGCGTACCACCTTCTCAGTCAAGGATCGGCTCAGCAATCCGGAATTGACCGTGTCATTCAAGCGACTTTTTGGCCTTTATTTATGCCTCCCTCTGTACACTGTATTCACTACTCGTATAAGATCAAGAAGCGGGAGGCCGACTAGGGCACTGAATTGTTGGTCTGGGACCGGATTCTGGGCGCTTTGGGCCGGGACCTGGATCAAAGCCGCATCATCAGCAGGGGGGGTGGGCATTTTAACCAAAGCTGGCTGGGACCGGGCCATCTGCTGATGTTGTCCTTTAGGAGGTATGTGTCATGAAGCTTAAGGAGGCAGGCCGGATCACTTGGAAGACCATGTTCGGCAAGGTGCCGGAGATGAGCCCATCTGATTTGGGCAAGTACCAGGCTGAACATGAAGCCGGCTCTTACACCTTGCTGGATGTGAGGCAGCCCTCTGAGTATGAGCAAGAGCATATTCCCGGGGCCCAGTTGGTGCCCCTGCCTCAACTGCCCCAGCGTATTAAGGAAGTGGACCAGGACAAGCCGGTGGTGACCTATTGCGCCATCGGCGGCAGATCCCGGGCCGCGGCTGAGATGCTGCTGGGCAGGGGCTATGGCGAGGTTTACTCAGTTAAAGGGGGTATCAAGGCCTGGCAGGGCGAGCCCGCCCACGGGCCGGAGACCTCCGGCCTGGCTGTGCTTAAGGGAGATGAATCCCCGGCCGGGATGTTGGCAGCGGCCTATGGCCTGGAGCGCGTGTTGGGGGGATTTTATCAATCTCTGGCCCAAGAGGCGTCTGACCCCCGGGCAGCCGGGCTCTTTCAAAAGCTGGCCGGCTATGAAACCAAGCATGAAAACAAAATCCTGCAGTTGTTCAAGGAGAGCCAGCCTACGCACCAAGAAGAGCAAGCCCTTAAAAAGGCGGAAGAATCCGGGATTATGGAAGGGGGCTTTGACCGCCAGCGCCTTTTGGCCGAGTATCCGGCCTCTGAAATGAAACCAGAGGCCATACTGGATTTGGCTATGATGATAGAGGCCCAGGCCCTGGATCTCTATATGCGTATGGCCGCAAAGAGCCCGCAGGCCAAGACCAAAGAAGCCTTACACTCCCTGGCTGATGACGAACGGGCCCATCTGGCCTCACTTGGTGACCTTTTGGAGAGCCTTGATTCCGCATAGACTGGTGGTTTTTCTGAGCTGAGCTGGAAAAAGGGGATTTAATGCAGCCCGAACATCTCAAGGTATTGGCAGACAGCGCTGGGCAGGTATTCCAGGAGATGACCGATGCCAAGGTGGTGGAGACGGTCTACAAACGTGAGCAGCGTTTGGTTGACCGCTACGCCCTGGCCCTGGCCATTCCTTTTCAAAGAAGGCAGAGTGGGGCCAAGGGCCAATTGGTCTTGGGGTTTCAGGATGAAACCAATGCGGCCCTGGTAGCCTCCGCCATCGCCGAAAACCAAAACCTTCCTCCAGTCGATGGCTATGACGCCACCGCCACCGACCTTCTGAGCCAATACCTGAGCCGGGTCATGGACCACTGCCTGGAGGCCTGGAAGTCTGCGGGCTTTGCCCCCAGTTTCGGGTCCCCCAAGACCGGCCTGGACCTTTCCCTGCGCACCAGAGACGGACTGGCCACCAGGCCTTATGTGGTGATCATCAATTTGGCGATTGGCTGGGTGGTGCTTAATTTTACGGTCAAAGAGGAAACAGCCAAGCCCTTGGGTAAGAAGATACTGGTGGTGGACAAATCCAAGGTCATCAGGGGCCTTTTACATAACGCCCTCAGCGGGGTGGGTTGCCGGGTGGTGGAGGCCAGAGGAGCTTCTGATGCGGTGAAGATGTACTCTGAACACGAGCCTGACCTTACCTTGATAGATCTGTTTTCCCTGGAACAGGACAGGCTCATACCCCTATTCCAGGAGATGAAGCGGTCAGACCAGGTCAAGCTCATCGTTTTGACTGAGGCGGAAAATGGCGCCGTGCCGGCCGGCATGAGTTCTTTGCCGGGCGTGACCTGTTTGCAAAAGCCGGTGCGTATGGATCAGCTGATGGATATGGTGAAACAGGCCTTGCTTGACTGAGCCCGCCTGGAGGGAGATTTTCAAGGAATGCCGCTTGGTAGAGGGGAGCCCTGGTCTAAGGGGCTCCCCTTTATGCGGTTTGGGCTAGGCTAAGGCAGGATGGCGAACACCCGGGCCGGAAAACCTGAGCCGTTCTTGGGCTTGGGGAAAGCCACCACCACCAGGGCACCGTACTCAGGCACCTTGCCCAGGTTGGCCAGAAGCTCTATCTGATAATGATCCTGTTTGAGGATATAGGCCTCACAGGAATAATCACCCTTGCTGGTGGAGAGCCCGGGATCAGTGTCCGTGGGTTCGTGGCCAGAGGCGGTAATCTTCCTCTGTTCATAAAGATACTTCAGCACTTCCAGGGACCAGCCCGGATAATGGGCCACGCCCTTGGCGTCCTTGTTTTGCATCTTGGCCGGACTGGGCCAGCGTTTGCTCCAATCGCTGCGCATGGCCACGAAGCTGCCCGCCGGGATGGGGCCGTGTTTCTTTTCCCAGGCCTTGATGTCATCCATGGTCACCGTGTAGTCGGGGTTTTTGGCCACTTGTTGGTGGCAATCAATCACCACCAGAGGCAAAAACATCTCCTTGACCTGGATCTGATCGATGGAGCGTTTACCCTTGATGAAATGATTGGGCGGATCGCAGTGGGTGCCCCATTGCCCCACATGGGTGTAGAGGTGGGCAAAAAAGCCGTGCCCAATGGAACCGACCCCTTGGTCGTAAAAATAGAGGGTCTCGCGTTTGGCATTGGGGAACCCGGGCCAGTGGGGTATGCCGGGGTGAAAGGCGTGGGTCAGGTCCACGAATTTCTTGGTCTTGATGACGTCATACATCTTAAGCAGATCGGACTTGGCGGCGGCAGCCCCGGCGGTGTCTGCCATAAGGGTGCCCAGCCCCAAGACCAACGCCAAAAACAACACCATCATTTTTTGGTTCATGCTTAACCTCCTGGCTTTAGGGAAAAGGGAAAGAAGCATTTCTGATGAGCCGATCCATTCTAGAAGCCGGTCCCACCGCTATTGAGGCAGGGTGTTTTCAGCATTAACAGACCCTTCGCCGCCGCCCGGCAGGGTGGAATGAAACCTGTGATGTCTACTATGGATGTTATTTCCAGGCCTGGATTTCTGATTATCTTGTCAAAAAACTTATGCAAAAACAAGCGGCTGCCTGGGGGGCATACAGGTATGGAATTTAGTGGAGAAAAAATATGTGCTTGCAGGTGTGCCTAAGATATCAGGGGCATGATGGTCCCTGCTGCTATCTGGTCTTTTTCGCCCGGGCTCAGGCTAAGGTCTTCGAACCAGCGCCGGAATTTAAGGGCATCCCTCCAGGGGGCGTCGCTGCCA
>JASFOZ010000162.1:0-8329 GCA_050116255.1 Desulfarculaceae bacterium | reverse complement strand
TACCCGGCTGTGGAAAGCAGGGTCGAGATATAGGTGCGCATGTCCTTTTCGTCGTCAACCACCAATATTCTCTTAGCCATAAACGCACTCCCTCAAGCCTTCAGGGTATAGATCTTTTCAGGGTTCCTAATCGCCATAACCGGGCAATGGGCGCGCCGGGAAACCTGATCCACGGTGCTGCCGTAATGGGTGGGTTCAAATTCAGAGGCGCCCTTGGCTCCCAAAATTATCAAATCAACCCCTTTTTCCCGGGCATAGCGCAAAATCTCCACAAAAGGGGTGCCCACTGCGGTTTCAAAAACAGTCTCAATGTCTGGGGGCAGGCGTGATTCATAGCGCTGGCGCAAATCCCCGGTTATCTTTTCCTTAACTTCTTTGGTGATCTGGATCACCTCGCCCGGGGGTGCGGTTTCTCCGGTTTCTGTGGGCATGTAGCGGTGCAAAGAGGGGGGTACGTGGAAAATATGCAGTCTGGCGCCATAGCGCGGAGCCATATCAGCTGCATAAACAAAAGCTATTTCAGCATCTTCTGAGTAATCCGTACAAAACATTATGTTTTTATATTGGATCATATACAGTCCCTCTCCGGCTATTTCCTTGTATTTTGATAGGTTATCGCATTGGGGTTGAATCAATCAAGCGCCCTTTGCAGGCAGCGACAGCCTGAAAACCGCTCCCTGACCAGGCTCGCTTTCAAAGTCCACCCTTCCCTGGTGTTCTTCGGCGATTTTTCGGGTCACCATCAGCCCCAGGCCGGTGCCAGCCGCCCCCTTGGTGCTGAAGAACTCCTTGAAGATATGGTCTTTGGCTTCTTGATCCAATCCAGGGCCATTGTCTGTGACCGTGACCACCGCCTCTGGCCCGGCTTGTTCCACCTCCACCTTGACTGCACCCTTGCTGACCAATTGCGCTGCGTCCAAGGCATTGGATATGAGATTAAGGGCTGCATCCAAGATGGCCTTTTTATCCGCCAGTATCACCAGGCCGTCCGGTCCTGGGGCCAACTCCAGCCCCACCTCTTTTGCCTCTGCCTCAACCAGCATGGTTTGCACGGCCTCCTGTACGATTTCGTACAGATGCACCGGCTCCAGCTCAGGCTGACGGGGTTTGGCCAAGGTCAGAAGGTCTGAGACCAACCCCCCCACCCGGAGCAGGTTGCGTTTGATCATGGAAAGGCCCTGGCCGATTATCTCCTCACGTTTGCTGTTAAGGCCCTCTTCCACCATGTAGGTTCCGCCCTTGAGGCCGCCCAGCATATTCTTGATGGAATGGGCCAACACGCTCACCGCCTGGCCCACCGCAGCCAGGCGCTCGGCGGCCACAACCTTTGCCGTGGCCTCCTCAACCTTTTGTTCCAGGCCTTGGGTGTAGTCCTGGAGCTGGCGGCTCACGTGCAACCGCCAGCGGGCCCGTTCCAGGGCCACTTTAAGGGCCTGATTGTTAATGGGCTTGGTGATGAAATCGCTGGCCCTTTCCTGCAGGGACTTTATGGCCAGGTCCATGTCCCCGTGGCCGGTGATGACAATGACCTCCGTTTCCGGAGACATGCGTTTGACCCGCCGTAGAACCTCGATGCCGTCCATGCCCGGCATTTTGAGATCGGTAAGGACCAGGTCCGGCTTTTCCCGGGTAAACAGTTCCAGGCCGGTCTTGCCGTCAGGGGCGGTGAAGACCTCATAGCCTTCGCCGCCCAGATCAAGAGCCATCATGCGGCGGATGCCGGGTTCGTCGTCTATCAACAAAAGACGGCTGTAGTTTTGCTGCTGCGTGGGCATCATTCCCCTTCAGGGGCCGGAGGAAAGCTGAGTTTGAAGGTGGTTCCCTGGCCGGGGCTGCTGTGGACCACAATGGTGCCCTCATAGTCGCGCACAATGCCATAGGAGATCGACAGCCCCAGGCCGGTGCCCTTACCCACTTCCTTGGTGGTGAAAAAGGGCTCAAAGATGCGGCTGCGTATCTTCTCGGGAATGCCGTCCCCGTTGTCGCTGACCGTGGCCGCTATGCGGCCGTCCTCCATATAGGACCTGACCTCAATCAATCCTTGCGGCGGTTCCTGGGACCTGTATTTGAGCTCCACCGCATCCCTGGCATTAAGGACCAGGTTGATGAATACCTGCTCCAAACGGTTGGTGTCCCCCCACATCAGGGGCAGGCCCGGTTTTAGATCGATCTTTGTATGTATGCCGTGGCTCTCCAATTGCCTGCCCAGGAGCTGGAACACGCCCTCAATGGCATCATTGATGGAGATGCGGGTGCTGACCACCTGCGGCTTGCGCCCGAACTCGCGCAAATGGTTGATTATGCGGGTGGCCCTCTCCACCTGGGCCAAGAGCTCATCCGCCACCTGACGCAACACCTCCTGGTTGGCGCCGCCAGCCGCCTGAGACTGCTTCAAAAGAATATTGCCCACGGTGCTGACCACGGAAAGGGGTTGGTTCAGCTCATGGGCCACACCGGCGCTCATCTCGCCCAGAGTGGCCATTTTGGCGGCCTGGACCAGTTGCTGCTCGGTCTTCAAGGTCTCGGTGATATCAGCGGTGGCGGCTATCACCGCCCTTCTTCCCAGGTAATCGCCGTACGAGGCCCTCAGGTTTACTATAAGGGTTTGGCCGCCTTTTTTTACATGCTGGACCCGGGGAAGAAAGCTCTCCTCCTGGTTCAGAAAGCTGCGTACCCTGGTGTGATCATCCGGTTGAGTCAGCTCCAAAAAAGACAGGCCGGTCAGCTCATCTTTGGCATAGCCGTATTCAGAGGCGGCCCGGTCATTGGCATCCAGGATCTCCAGGGTCTTGTGATCAAACACAAAGATGGGATTGGGGTCGTTGTTAAAGAAAAGGCGGTACTTTTCCTCTGATTTTTCCAGCTCAGCCTCGAGGATTTTGATCGGGGTTACGTCAGTGGCGATCTCCATCACCGCCGCGATCTCGCCGTCCTGGTCCACTATGGGCGCCGCCAGGTTCATGAAATGGATGGGCTTGCCGTGCTGGCCGATCACGATCTCGGCGGCCCGGTGCACCTTTCCGTCCTCAAATGTCTTTTCCACGGCGCAGTTGGGGCACTTGCTGTCACGGCCCTTATAGGCCCGGTAGCAGTAATCCCCCCGGGGGTCCCCGAAATCGCGCTCGAACATGGCATTGAATTCCAACACCTGCAGGTTGCGGTCCTGCACGGATATGTAGCAGGGCACCTGCTCGAAAAGGGTGCGGAAGTGGGTGCTGGCCTCTTCCAGGGCCAGGGTGCGGGACTTGATCCGGCTGCGCATGGTGTCAAAGGATTCAGCCAAGGCGCCGATCTCGTCCTGGGTCTGGGGTGTCACGGTATGGTTATAGTCGCCGCCGGTGATGCGCCGGGTGGCGCGCAGCAGCGAGGACAAGGGCCGGTTGACCATGAGCAGGGTTAGGCCGGCCACCAAGGAGCTTATGACCAGCACCATTATTGCGGCAGCCACAATCACCCAGCGGGTGCTCCTTGAGATTTCCTGGTCCACCGCCGCCAGGGAGAGATCCACATCCAGCACCCCCAGCACGGTCTGGTCCTTGGGGTGGGCGTGACAGGGATCGGTATAACAGGCGGGCTCGGTGTAGATGGGGTTTATCACCCCCAGCACCCGGTGGCCGGGCACCCCGCCCTCCCCTTTGCCAATGAAGATTCGGCTGACCTGGCTGGAGGGGACTTTCTCCAAGGGCCGGTCTTCGGAATGGCAGGCATAACAGGCCTCAGCCCGCATATCCACCATCTGGCCGATCTCGGGCTTGCGGGTGGAGACCATGATACGGCCTTTTTTGTTGAAGACCCTGATGGACTCCACTCCTTTTTGTTTGCCGATGGCGTCGATAATGGCATGCACCGACTCGCGCCGGTCAAGGAGCATGGAATGGCGGGTGGCCCTTTTTACGGTGTCGGAAAACCACTGCCCGGTCTGGAGGGTGCTGTCAATGGCGCTTTTTTCCAGGGTGCGGATTCCGATCCAGGCCGCGATGATGGTTAGAACAATAAGGCTGATCCCCACGGCGGCGGTGAGTTTGAATGACAACCTCTGCCAGAGGCTGAGTCCGGTTTGTTTTCCAAAGGCCATAGCAACCCTCTCGCTGCCTATAGCCTAATGCAAGCAATTGACATATTCAAACGCCGTAAATTTATTGGGATCGGCGCTTTTAAGCCCTTAGCAGGCCTATGGCCGGGCATCTCACTCTTTCCCGGATTGCCGCCGGGCCGGGCGCACATGACACCCCCCGCACATGACCGGGCCGGTGGGAGTGTTCTTTTTTAGATGAAATACATGGCACTGCTTGCATTGCTTGTGAAAGGCCAGATCCAAAGGCACTGAGTTTTCTTTAGTGGCATTTGCCTGATGGCAGTCCGAGCATATGCCCCCTTCGCTGCCCTGCTTGTTATAAGCCTCGTCAAAATCATGGTGGCAATCAGCGCAGGCTATATTTTCCGAATGCTTCTCGTGGGTGAAACGCACCAAGGGCCGTTGATGCGGCTCCAGGGCATCGCTTTTGAGAGTCATCACCTCATCCTGGGCCCAGGTCAATGATACAAAAAGGCCCATCAATAAAACCAGGGCCAGGCCGAAATAAGGCATGCGTTTCATTGCAACTCTCCGTAGGGCGATTCCATGCTAGTCTGCCGGGTCCGTCTCTGTGCCTGATTCACCTGCCGGTTCCTCATCATTCTCCGCCGGGATGAACTCCTCGGGCATAACCATGCTCTCCACGATCAGCTCCTTAAAGGAAAGGACCTTGATCCCCAAATCGTATTCCTTGTTAAGGTCGTTGAGCTGGTCAAAGCAGTTGTGGCAGGGGGAGATGACGATCTTGGCACCGGTGGCCTTTATCTGTTCAGCCTTTATCCGGCCCGATTCCATGCGCCGTTTCTTGAACTCCGCCCCCATGGGGATAAAGCCGCCACCCCCGCCGCAACAATGGTTGTATTCGCGGTTGGGGTTCATGTCCCTAAAATCTGTGCAAAGGGCCTGGGCCAGCTCCCGCATCATCTGATGCAGGCCGCCGTTGCGGGATTGGTTGCAGGGGTCTTGGATGGTGGCAGGATCGCTGAAGCGTTTGTCCGGGTCGATCTTGATGCGGCCGTCGCGCACTATATATTCCCAAAACAACTGTACCGCATGCTTTATCGGCAGGGGGGGGTTGCCTCCGGGCAACCCCAGCCAATAAGGCCCTTCAAAGGCCCCGGAGCGGTAGGCATGTCCGCACTCGGTCATGAGGATCTGCTCCACCCCCAGCGCCAAGGCGGCATCATACATATTCTTGACCGGTATGGAAGCCACCGCTGCGTCGCCGGCGAACATGGCCAGATTGGTGCAGTCCCAGCCCTTGCTGGGCACGGTCCAGTCCTCTTTGGCCACATGGAGGATCTGGGCCATCATGCCCAGGTCCTGGGGGTAATACATGGGCTCGCGGGGGTTGACCGTGTACATGTACTTGGCCCCCTTAACGTCAACCGGTATGACCAGCCCGGCGACCTCCTCCCCGTACTCCTCTGCCATCCAATCGCAGGTCTCGACCCAATCCTCTTTGGCCATGGCCATCTGATTGCCGCTCTCCGCGATGTTGGCCTTGGCCTTGGCCAGGCCCTCGGGCACAATGCCTTGGGAGTTGCAAACAGCCCTAGCCACTCCGATCATGGTGGCCATGTCAATGCCAAAGGGGCAGAACATGGAGCAACGCCGGCACATGGTGCACTGGCCCCAGGCGATCTCATAGACCTGGCGCAGGAAGTCCCGGTCCACCTCGCCTTTGCGCCGGTACAACTCCCCCAGGGTCTTCTTCACCTTGTAGGCCGGGCTCAACTTGGGGTCTTTGTTCCGGGCCAGATAAAAAAGGCAGCTATCCGCGCATAAGCCGCAGCGGGCGCAGATGCTCAGCCAACTGCGCATGCGGGCGCCCTTGTTGCTCTCCAAAATCGCCTTTATCTTGCTGGTATCAACCGGCTTTTCAAGGCCTGGTTCAGCCTGGGAGGGCTCTTCTTCTGCCTTGGGCGGCGCTGCCGGCGTTTCCGTTTCGGCGGTCTGTGGCACTTGCTCGTTCATTTACTCACCTTGATGAGAATAGGAATCAAAACGATTCACCAGGTGCGGGCACCCAGGCGTCCCTCCACCTCACGGCGGGCGCCCATGTCCTGGCCCAGGAAAAACCTGGTAAAGAAAAACAAGATCATGTGCCCCAGTTTGCTGAAAGGTATGACAATCAAGAGGATTTCGGAAAAGAGCACATGCAGAACCAGCATCAGCTCATATGGGGCCACAATCTGATGATAGGCAAACAAGCCGGTGACAAAGGGGGCGGCGGTGAGGATGAGGAGCACATAGTCCCAAAGGCTGGTGAGGATGCGGACCTCGGGCCGGATAAGTCGGCGCCCAAACAGAAACAGGGCGCATCCCAGAAACACCATGGTAAATATGTCGGCCAGGGCGTCGGGCAGGGTGGCCAGCCTCCAGCCAAAGGACTCTGCAAAGATAAGGTTGTGGGCAGAAAGGAAAATGGGTACGCCCAAAAGGCATAGGTGGAAAACAAAGATGACCAGGGCAAAGAGCGGCTGCCTGCGCAGAGAAACGCTGCCCAAAGGGGTCAGCCAATGCCAGATTGAGCGCAGGCCCCATTTCCAGCTCAGGTGGTTCCAAAAAATCTTGTCCCGCTCCCGGCTGAGCCCCAGAAGAAAAGCAGCCCTTACAGCCAAACCCACGATGAATATAAAAAAAGCCGCCCAGGCGGCTGGCCCCGCCAAAAACTCATAAAGTGCGGCCATATGCGGTGTAAACCCTTTCTACTGCGGGGATAAACGAGTAATACCATCTAACTAATAGCGATTAATATTACCGTGGCGGTCTTGCTGAGGTCAACCCAGGTTCAGCCTCCATCTTATTTCCCTGAAAACCGTTTGGGTTTCGCCTCGCCATGGCAATGATCACTTGAAACTGTTTATAGAATTATATTTTATAGTTGGCCTGGTTTGAGGCCCAAGCCGATTATCAAGGAGCAGGTGTTCTAAAAATATGAAGATGCGTGATGTCTAATCGACCAGGCTGAGGAGATCTTGGGAGGTGTTCAACATTTGCACTATCTGTTCTGTGATGGTTTCCACCTCTCTGGGGTAAATATCCAGCTCGAATGAAGCGGTTTTGGGTATAAGGGGCATCTCTTCTCCCAAACCGCTGCCTTCACCGGCGGTGGCGGCGAAAAAGTTGGCCATGGCCACTAGATTGGTAATAGTCCTGTGGCTGGGGGCGTTTTCCGGTTTGTGGTGATAGGCTACAGCCACGGCAATGGGTTCGCCCAGGTTCCATTTTTTGGCGGCCGCCCCGCCCAGTACGGTATGATCCACCCCGATGACCGCATTTTCAGCTTCGGATAAGGGCCAGCCTTCCCAAGACACCAACCTGTCTATTTCATCGAATAGCTCCTTTACGAACTCGCTTAAGATGGCTTTACCCACATCGTGGAGCAAGGCTGCGGTAAAAACTGTGGGGGAATCTTCGAACTCAACCAGATCGCTTAGGTGTTTGGATGCCAGGGCGGTGGCCATGCTGTGACGCCAAAGCTGTCCTTGCGACAACTTGTAGCCTTCATAATTGCCGTTTAGCATACCGCTCACCCCTGAACTCAGGGTGATCTCCACCAGGTTGTTGGCGCCGACCAAGGGAATCGCCTGCTCCAGGGAAGTCGCCTTGTGCCTTAGACCGAAATACGCTGAATTAACCCGCCGGATCACATTGGCGGTAATGCCCGGGTCCAGGCTGACCACCTGCACCAACCGGTCCATGGGGAAGTCGGGGTTGGTGGTAAGGTCCAGCACCTCGCGCACAACCCCAGGCAAGGCGGGAAGCATCTCCACCTTGGCCAATATCTTGTTGGCGGTGCTGGTTGATTGACGTCTCTCGATTGCGCCCAGAATCTTTTTGCTCAACATCGGCGTCACTCTCCGGAAGATTTCACCGATTTATTGCAAAACCCGAGACTTACACTTCTATACTATGCGCTGCGGCAAAAAGAATCCAGTCCGGTTTATCATTCGCTCTTTCTGCTTGCTTGTGTGGCGGCACCGTTTTGTTGTAAACAAAGGCAGTTCAAAAACGACTGTACCTGGAGCCGAATCATGCCTACGCCGATTAACATCATTCTTCCTGGAATAACACTATCCGGCGAGTTGAACGATACTCCTGCAGCACAGGCCCTGGCCCAAGGGCTTCCTTTTGACTGGCAGGCCAGCCGCTGGGGAGAGGAGTATTACGGCACCACTTCCAGTTCCTTTAAAGACACTGGCGGTGAGACCCAGACCATGATGGAGGTCGGCGATCTTGCCTATCACA
>JASFOZ010000161.1:0-8346 GCA_050116255.1 Desulfarculaceae bacterium | reverse complement strand
CATCCCCGCACAAAAGCCTCCCCATGGGATAGGGCTGAGAAAGGTCCCCCCGGATAGCCTCCACCGCCTCTTGTTGCCCCGGGGTCAAGCGGAAATCCAGGCTGTCCACATAGCTGCGCAGAAGATCGCCGGAAGGCTCGAGGGGGCGCGCCGCCTCTTTGCGCCGGTGCTGCCGCATCAGGGCAAGCCCCAACTCAAAGTAAAAAAGCTCGTTCAGGGCCAGAGAGCGAATCCAGGTTGATTGGTGTGGTTCCAGGTCGCGGGAATCAGTTTGCGGATGCGGCTGGTGCATCCCGGCCAAGGCCTGTCCGGCGGGCAGGGGATAAATATCCCGGGGCAACAAATCAAAAAGAGGGTCAGGTATCCGGGAAGCGACCCGGCTGATCAGCTCGCTCATAATCCGCCGCTGGCGCCCCGGGCTCACCCCTTCCAGCTGGGGATATACAGGAACCAACCGGCCCAGTGCCGGATTGCCGGAGCCGAACTCCGCCGCGGGATAGACTTCAGGATGAATCATCTGTTGCCGACCTTTATTGTCTTTGGCGACCTCACCCACGGCCACCACTTCCTGGCCCTTTTGAATCCAATCCAAAAACCCGCGGGGAAAGCGAAACCATATGCAATCCAGATCCCGGCCGGCGTCACTTAACCTCACCCGGTACATCTTTCCCTTTTTGCCCCAGCGGCCCGCGGAATCCACCATTGCCTTGACCACGGCAAAGCAGCCTTCTTGGAGCTGTTCCATGGGAGTGAGCCGGCGGCGGTCTTCATAGCGCAAAGGGAAGAAGAACAAGGCGTCTCCCAAGGTGCGCATATCCCTAGCGGCAAAGGCCTTGGCTGTGGCCGGCCCCACCCCAGGCAGGCTGCTTAGCGACTGGGCCAACTCAGGAATGGAAAAAGGTGTCGGTTCTGCGATCACGCCCATCTCCGATAGGGTCAAGCTCCCCCCAGTCATGCCCGCAGCGGCCGCCGGTGTCAACCCCGGCCTGTAAATCACAGGAGGCTTTTGTCCTTGAGCAAAGGTTACGGACTGATATGATAGGGGCGGAGGTAAACACGATGACTGGCCAAGATAAATACCGCCAAGCCGGCGTTGATATTGAAAAAGGCAACCGCTTCATAAAAGAGATAGGCCCCCTGGTCCGATCCACCCACACCTCATCGGTGCTAACCGACCTGGGCGGATTCTCCGGCCTGGTGGCGCTGAACACCGAGCACCTTAAACAGCCGGTGCTGGTGAGTTCCACCGACGGCGTGGGCACCAAGCTCAAGATAGCCTTCCTCATGAACAAGCACGACACCGTGGGCATCGATCTGGTGGGCATGGTGCTTAACGACATTGTGGTGACCGGCGCCAGGCCCTTGTTTATGCTGGATTACCTGTCCATGGGTGAGCTGGATACTGACATCGCCCAGCAGATTCTCAGCGGAGTGGTTGATGGCTGCAAGCAAGCCGGCTGCGCCCTTATCGGCGGCGAAACCGCGGAGATGCCCGGTTTCTACCCCCCTGGGGAGTATGACCTGGCCGGATTCGGGGTGGGGATTGTGGGCCGTGACCAGATATTGGACGGCTCCCAGGTGAAGAAAGGCCACATCCTGGTCGGGCTTGCCTCCAGCGGCCTGCACAGCAACGGCTATTCCCTGGTCAGGCGCATAGTATTTGAAGAGCTGAAACTGAGCCTGGAAGACAACGTGGAGGGGCTGCCCCGGACCGTGGGCGAAGAGATTTTGGAGCCAACCCGCATTTATGTAGAGCCGCTTTTAAACATAAGGCGGGATTTCAACCCCTCTTCCATGGCCCATATAACCGGCGGCGGCATCCTGGAGAATCTGCCCCGGGCCTTGCCCGCCTATTGCCGGGCCGTGGTCAAAAAATCCGCCTGGCCGGTGCCGCCTATCTTCAATTTTCTCAAACTGGCCGGCGGGCTGAGCGAACGTGAAATGTACCGGACTTTCAACTCCGGCCTGGGTATGATCGTGATCGTACCCCCGGAACAGGCCCAGGATGTGTGTGAGCGCCTCCAGGCCTTGGGGCAACAGGCCTATATCGTGGGAGAGATCCTGGCCCGGGAGGATGACCAGCCCCAAGTGGAGCTGGTTTAACCAGGTGTTTCATATTGGGTGTAGATATGGCTGGTTTTTACCCTTGCCAAGGCCGCGTATGCGCCCAAGGGGTTTCAGCCTTGACAAGGGTAAAAGCCAGCCGATACTCAGTCCCGCCCCGTGGCGGGCAAAAGGTAGACGCCGGTGATTCTGGTCTCAGCCTGCCTGGTGGGGCAACACACCCGCTACGACGCTAACCACGCCCTGAACCCTGAATTAACGGAGTATCTGCAAGGCCGCGCCCATCTTGCCCTATGTCCTGAATTACTTGCCGGCCTGGGTGTACCCCGGGCGCCGGTAAAGATCCAAGGCGGCCGCCAAGGCCAAGAAGGGCGCGACGTGCTCCAGGGCCGGGCAAAAGTGATCGACTCCCAGGGACGGGACCTTACCGGGCCCTTTATAAAAGGAGCTGAATTGGTGGCCCGGACCGCGCTGCAGGCGGGGGTGAAACGCTGTTTCCTCAAGGACCGCTCGCCTTCCTGCGCCTGGGATCCCCAGGGAGAAAACCCCAAAGGCGGTCCCCGGCTGGGCGTGCTAACCGCCCTGCTTCTGGACGCAGGCCTGGAGGTGGTAGAGTGCCGCTCCCAGGCTGCGCCGCGTTGACATCATTACCAAACCGGGTTAGTTAGGGTTTGGTATTTTTTGGGAAAAATCATGGCATTCACACGCGAAAAGACACGCCGCCTGACCCTGGGTGAGGTGCCGCTGGGAGGCGGCGCGCCGGTGGTGGTCCAATCCATGACCAACACCGACACCCGGGATACCAAGGCCACCCTGGCCCAGATAAAAGACTTGGCCGGGGCCGGCTGCGAGGTGGTGCGTTGCGCGGTCCCGGACCAGGAGGCGGCCTCGGCTTTCAAGGAGATCACCGCCCAGAGCCCCTTGCCCGTGGTGGCGGACATACACTTTGACGCCCGCCTGGCCGTGGCCGCGGTGGAGAACGGGGCCCAGGGTCTGCGCATCAACCCCGGCAACATAGGCTCGGAAAAGGCCGTGGCCCGGGTGCTGGATGCGGCCCGAAGTCATGGGGTGCCCATCCGGGTGGGGGCCAACTCCGGCTCTCTGCCCCAGGACATTGTGGACGCCTGCGGCGGGCCCACACCCCAGGCCCTGGTGCAGGCGACCCTGCGGCACGTCAGGTTCCTGGAAGAGCGCAAATTTTTCGACATCAAAGTCAGCCTCAAGTCCTCCCGGGTGCTGGACACCATCGCCGCCAACCGCCTTTTCGCCGAGGTCAGCGACTGCCCCTTGCATCTGGGCGTAACCGAGGCGGGGGGGCTGACCGCCGGCACGGTGAAGTCATCCCTGGGCATCGGGGTCCTGCTGTTGGAGGGCCTGGGGGACACCTTCAGGGTCAGCCTCACTGCGGACCCGGTGCGGGAAGTGGAGGTGGCCTGGCACCTGCTCCGGGCCTGCGGCCTAAGGCAGCGGGGGGTGGAGATCATCTCCTGCCCCACCTGCGGCCGCACTGAGATCGATCTGCTGTCCCTATTGCAAGCAGCCGAAAAAGAGCTGGCCAAGGTGAAGGCCCCCCTTACCGTGGCTATAATGGGCTGCGTGGTCAACGGCCCCGGCGAGGCCTCCCATGCGGATGTGGGTGTGGCCGGGGGCCGGGGCCAAGGGGTATTATTCGCCAAAGGCAAAGTGGTGAAGAAGGTCCCGGAAAGCGATCTGCTAAGCGCACTTATGTCTGCGGTGCGCGCAGCAGAGGCTGAATATACATCTTCAACTGGCGACAAGGATAAAAGATGAAGTACAGCGAGTTGTTTATCCCCACCATGAAGGAAACCCCTTCCGAAGCGGAGGTCATAAGCCATCAGCTCATGCTCCGGGCCGGCATGATCCGCAAGCTGGCCTCAGGCATATTCACCTGGCTGCCCATGGGTTGGCGGTCGGTGCGCAAGGTGATGCGCATCGTGCGCGAAGAGATGGACCGGGCCGGCGCCCAGGAGATGATGATGCCGGCGGTGCAGCCGGCCGAGATCTGGATAGAGTCGGGACGCTGGAAGGAGTACGGCAAGGAACTGCTGCGCTTCAAGGACCGTCACGGCCATGAAAGCTGCCTGGGGCCGACCCACGAGGAGGTCATGGCCGACATAGCCCGGCGCGAGATGCACTCCTACCGGGATATGCCCAAAATCCTCTACCACGTCCAGACCAAGTTCCGTGACGAGATCCGGCCCCGCTTCGGCGTGATGCGCTCCCGGGAGTTCATCATGAAGGACTCCTACACCTTTGATGTGGATGAAGAGGCCTCGGCCGTGGGCTACCAGAAAATGTACGACGCCTACGTGATCATCTGCCAGCGCCTGGGTTTCAAGTTCACAGTGGTGCGGGCCGACTCCGGAGCCATCGGCGGTTCCTTTTCCCACGAATTTATGGTCCTGGCCGATACCGGCGAGGACGCCATCGTGACCTGCCCAAACCAAAGCTGCGCCTATGCTGCCAACGAAGAAAAGGCCGAGGTGAAAATGCCGGAGGGCCCATTGCCCGATCCCTCAGCCGAAATTGCGGAAGTGGCCACTCCGGGGGCGGAGACCGTGGAGGACGTGGCTAAGCTTTTAGGGGTGGAGCCGCACCTTATCGCCAAAACCATGATCTATCTGGCCGACGATCAACTGGTGGCGGCCATGGTGGCCGGCGACCGAATGGTCAATGAGGCCAAGTTGAAAAACGTCACCGGCGCCGGCCTCCTATCCATGCCTACCTTGGAGATGGTGCAAAAAACAACCGGCGCCAGCTTCGGCTCCCTGGGGCCGGTGGGCCTGGACATCCCGGTGTATGTGGACCAAGAGCTTTACCTGTTGGACAGCATGTACACCGGGGCCAACAAAGACGGCTATCACCTGAGCGGGGTTCACATAACCCGGGACGTCCCTGGCGCCAAGCAGGCGGATCTGCGCATGATAACCGAAAAGGACCCTTGCCCCGATTGCGGCGGGCCTTTGGATTTTGCCAGGGGCATAGAGATGGGGCACGTTTTCCGTCTGGGGACCAAGTACAGCAAGGCCATGGGGGCCAACTATCTGGATGCCGAAGGCAACTCCCGTCCCATTGTCATGGGCAGTTACGGCATCGGCATCACTCGGGTGGTGGCCGCGGCCATTGAGCAGGGCCACGATGAAAACGGAATCATATTTCCTCTGCCCATCGCCCCTGTCTCGGTCATGGTGCTGCCCATGGATCTCAGCGGCGAACCCTGGGAGGTGGCCAACCGGCTTCATGACCAGTTGTGGGAGCGCCGGGTGGATGTGATCTTGGATGACCGCAACCAGCGGCCGGGAGTAAAATTTAAAGACAGCGACCTGTTAGGCGTGCCTTTCAGGGTGGTGGTGGGCGCTAAAGGCCTTAAACAGGGCAAGGTGGAGTTAAAGCACCGGGCCGACGGACGGGAAGAGATGATCCCGGTCGACGAGGCCGTGGATTATATAAAGAAACTATTCGACCAGGGTGGCGGCCAGTTTCTTTAAGCCCGGGGCCTATATGGGCCACCAGCTTGGATATAACGCGCATGCAGCGCATCAATGAAATCATAGACACGGTCAAGGAATACCATCCCAGCGCGGATGTGACCTCGATCATGAAGGCCTATGTCTACTCGGCCAAGGTGCACGCCGGCCAGACCCGCCTCTCCGGTGAACCCTATCTCAGCCACCCCCTGGCCGTGGCTGCCCTCTTGACCGAGATGCGCCTGGACGTGGCCAGTATCTGCGCCGCCTTGTTGCATGACGCCGTGGAGGATACCGCTGCCAGTCTAGAAGACCTAAAGGAGATCCTGGGCCCTGAGGTGGCCGCCCTGGTTGACGGCGTCACCAAGATCGGGCTTCTGGATGGCACCACCCAGTCCTCGCGCCAAACCCAATCTCTGCGCAAGATGATCCTGGCCATGGCCAGCGATATCCGGGTGGTTTTGATAAAGCTGGCCGACCGCCTGCATAACATGCGCACCTTGGGATTCCTCCCCGAAGACAAGCAAAAACGCATCGCCCGCGAAACCCTGGATATATATGCGCCCATGGCCCACCGCCTGGGCGTCCGGCGCTGGCAGGCGGAGTTGGAGGACCTGGCCCTGTTTTATCTGGAGCCCCAGGTTTATCAACAGATCAAAGAAGGCGTAGCCACCCGCAAAAGCGACCGGGAAAAATTTATAACCGAGGTGAAAGAGCAGATTGAAAATGCTTTGCAGAAATACGGCCTGGAATGCCAGGTGGACGGAAGGCCCAAGCACTTTCTCAGCATCTACAATAAAATGAAGCGCCGGCAGGTGGCAATTGACGATCTTTTTGATCTGATCGCCTTCAGGGTAATATTGGGCACGGTGAAAGAATGCTACGAGGCCTTGGGCATCATTCATTCTTTATGGAAGCCGGTGCCGGGAAGATTCCGGGATTACATCGGCATGCCCAAGCCCAACATGTACCAGTCCTTGCACACCTCGGTGGTGGGCCCGGCCGGGCAGCGCATGGAAGTCCAGATCCGCACCGGTGACATGCACCGGGTGGCTGAGGAGGGCATTGCCGCCCATTGGCGCTACAAGGAAGAGGGCGCAGGCGACGAATCCGAGCAAAACCGCTTCTCATGGCTGCGCCGGCTTTTGGAGTGGGTCCGCGACACCGACGACCCCTCTGAGTTCATGGATTCGCTGCGCATGGACCTCTACCCCGAGGAAATCTTCGTGTTCACTCCCTTGGGGGAGGTCAAAGAGCTGCCCCGTAATTCCACCCCCCTTGATTTCGCCTATGCCATTCACACCGAGGTGGGTCATCAATGCGTTGGGGCCAAAGTAAACGGCCGCATGGTGCCGCTGCGCACCAAACTCAACACCGGCGACCAAGTTGAGATCCTCACCCAAAAGAACCACAAGCCCAGCAAAGACTGGCTGAAATTCGCGGTCTCTTCCCGGGCCCGCTCAAAGATCAGAGCCTATATCAGGGAATCGGAAAGATCCAAGGCCGTGGCCCTGGGGCGCGACCTTTTGGACCGGGAACTACGCAAACAGAATTTGACCCTGCACGCGGTTCTCAGAGAAGGAAAACTGGGAGAAGTCAGCCAAGACTTCTCCTTTCATGACACAGATCATCTTTTAGCCGCAGTGGCCTATGGAAAGATATCGCCACGCCTGGTGGTAAACAGGATTTCACCCCCCCCGGACCAGGTCCAGAAGCGGCCCGGAATATGGGAACGGTCCATCAGCCGTCTGCGCAAACGGGCCCCAGAGGGCATCAAAGTAAAAGGAGTGGAAGACATTTTGGTCCGTCTGGCCAAATGCTGCAACCCCTTGCCCGGAGACCCCATTGTGGGATACATCACCCGGGGCAGGGGGGTGAGTGTGCACAATGCCCGCTGCCCTCATCTTGCCCAGGTGGATACCGAGCGCCGGGTAGAGGTGGAATGGGAGATCGACGAGAACCTTCTGCATCCGGTCCGCATCAAGGTCCAAAGCGGCGGCAGGCCCGGCACTCTGGCTGATGTCGCCGGCGTGCTTAAACAAAACGACATCAATATCCTGGAGGCAGATGTGCGCACCACAGAGGAGCGCCGGGGGATCTCCTCTTTTTTGATTCAGGTCCACGACACCCGCCAACTCGCCAAGGTTCTAAGGGAGATCAAACGCATCAAGGGTGTACAATTCGTGGTCCGGGAGGGAATTGCACCCTCCCGCATGACTTGAGCCACGCACTACCCTCTGACGGTGAATCCCACAAAAAAAGAGGACCCCAGCGGGTCCTCCTGGAAATACAAATCAAATCAATCAGGAGGGCTTAATGATCTTGCCCGAACGTATGCAACGGGTGCAGACCTTGATTCTGCGCACCCTGCCGTTTTCAACGTGCCGGACCCGTTGCAGGTTGGGGATGAAGCGGCGTTTGGTCTTGTTGTGGGCATGGCTCACGTTGTAGCCCACCTGGGGCTTTTTACCGCAAATTTCGCATACTTGGCTCATCTCTATCCTCCGTGAACCAATTTCGGCAAACCTGGGGCTGTTCAACAAAGGTTGATATATACACGCCATTTACAGGCTTGGCAAGGGTTTTCACTCCAGCCGCCGCCTAGTCCAAAAAATACATTACCCTCCCATTCTTGACGGCCACCCTTTGATATGGCATAAATAAGCCTCTAATTAAACCGAGAATATCGGACAACTTCTCGAAAGGAGGCGGTTTGAGCCGAGATGATTTAATCCACCTTGAGGGCGAAGTGACCCGTACCTTAGGTGGAGGACAAATGGAGGTGGTCACGGAT
>JASFOZ010000160.1:0-8365 GCA_050116255.1 Desulfarculaceae bacterium | reverse complement strand
GTGGGGGGGCTGCCGGTGATGACCCTTCGTATGGGCGCATCCATGTTCATCCAACAGAAAATGACTCCAACCATGGGCGACCCCACCCAGGCCAAGATCATGTTGCTCATGCCTATTATGTTCACCTTTATCTTTATAAATTTCCCGTCCGGCCTGGTTCTTTACTGGCTGGTGCAAAACGTTCTCAGCATCGGCCAACAATACTGGACCAATAAGAGCAAGGCGTAATATTATGGAACCTATTGAATTTAATGGAAAAACAACCGAGGAGGCCCTCCAGAGGGCCAGCGAACACTATAATCTGCCTTTAAACCGCCTCAAAGTCGAGGTTATTGACGCAGGCTCCAGCGGCCTATTGGGCCTTATCGGGACCAAGAAGGCCCGGGTGCTGGTGCGGCCCTTAAGCGACAGCCCCGAACAAGAAGTTGCCGACATGGTGGCAGAGCTGGCCGGTGACCAGGCTCCGGCTCCCCAGCACTACAAGTCCGGGTCCCAGTCTGGGCCCGCCTATGGCTCAGAAAGGCGGGAAGCAAACCGCTCCGACCAATCATCCTCTGCCTCCAGGCCGGTTGACGAGCCCCAAGAGGTAGTGGACAGCGCCCGCGAGGTATTGATCCGGCTGATTCAGCCCCTGGACGGAGAGGCCTATGTGTCTGCTCAAGGCGGCACAGGCGGCATTGAGCTGGAGATCCAGGGAGGTGAGGTGGGCATGATAATCGGCCGCCGGGGGCAGACCCTGGAGGCCCTGCAATATTTGACCACCCGCATAGTGAGCCACCAGCAGGGAAGGCCGGTGCGCATCAACGTGGATGCCGGAGGCTACCGCCAGCGCCGCCGCGAATCTTTGGAAGATCTGGCTCACCGCATGGCTGAAAAGGCCCGGGCAACCAGAAGGCCGGTGGCGGTGGGGCCCTTCAACTCCCAGGAGCGCCGGGTCATTCACCTGAGTCTGCGCGGGGCCAAGGGGCTCAGCACCATCTCCCGGGGGCGGGGTGAACTAAAAAAGGTGATTATCTCGCCCCGCCATTAGCAAGGTATATTCCGGCCCGGCTTTACAAGCGGTAGCGATATTTGAGGCCGATGTACAGCTAATAGGTAATTATCAATTTTAACTCATTATCTTAATTAGCCCTCAAGTTCTCAAGGAATCAAGTGGGCCATGGACGGCCCACCATATTGCGAGCCAGAAGCGGCGAGCAATATGCGAGGTTCGGCAAAACCACGCTTTTGCCGAACCGAGGTTGCGGCGGGGGTAGGACGCCCCCGCGCAACGATCATCATTAAAGAGGGCAGAATGGATTTTGCCGGAAACAGCCAGCCTTTTGCATTGAACAGGGCGGGCTTTCAGCTATCAGCCGAGCCCAGGGACACCATCGCCGCTGTGGCCACCGCCCCTGGGCCGGGCGGCATCGGAGTGGTGCGTATCTCCGGGCCCTCGGCCTGGCAAATGGGGCAGGCCCTGTTTAGGCCTGCCCAGGGCAGACTTCCCCAGCCCCCACCCCTTAGACGCCTTTTATATGGCCATGTACAGGACCCAGTCACCGGCGAGACGGTGGATGAGGTCTTGTGCGTTTTCTTCAAGGCCCCACACACCTACACCACTGAAGACACGGTTGAGATCCAAGGGCACGGCGGGCTGGCCGCCTGCCGCCGCATTCTGGAGCTGGCCCTGGGCCAGGGCTGCCGCCTGGCCCGGCCCGGGGAGTTCACCTTGCGCGCCTTTTTGGGTGGACGCATTGACCTGAGCCAGGCAGAGGCCGTGGCCCAGATGGTTGAGGCCCAATCCGGTCTGGAGGCCCGGCTGGCCTTGGGCGCCTTGACCGGGGGGTTGGCCCGGCGCCTGGCACCGGTACGCCAGGCCCTGCTAAAGTCGGCGGCGGCAGTGGAGGCGGCCATTGACTTTCCTGACGAGGCCGAGGAGATAACCGGCCCGGCCCTGGCATTGGAGCTCCGGGAGCAGGCAGTCGAACCCTTGGTCAGCATGGTGGAGGAGCGCCGAAAACGGCGCTGCTTTCGCGAGGGGGCGGTGGTGGTGCTGTGCGGCCGGCCCAACGTGGGCAAATCCAGCCTTTTCAATGCCCTTTTGGGCCAGGACCGGGCCATAGTCACCCAGGTGCCGGGCACCACCAGGGACTCCATCGAAGAGGCCGCTTTGCTGGGCGGGGTGGTCTGCCGTCTGGTGGACACCGCCGGCCTGGGAGAGGCCAGCGGCCTGGTGGACGCCCTGGGAATGGAGGCGGCCCGTCAACGCCTGGTCAACTCGGATCTGGCCTTGGTGGTGTTGGATGGATCCCAGGGATTGACCCCTGAGGACAGGGACACCCTGGCGGCAACCGCCTCCAAGTCTCGGGTGGTGGCGGTGAACAAGGCTGACCTGAAACCGGCCTGGAAGCTGACAGACCTGGAACCGGGCACATCTCTGCTGCTTAGGGTCAGCGCCCTCACTGGTGAGGGCTTGGATGAGCTGGCTCGTCAAATCGGGGCTGCCTTGACCCAGGGACAGCCGGAACCGGCCCCAGGCGAGGTGGTGATCTCAGCCCGGCAGGCCCAGGCCTTACAGCAATGTCTGGAGGCAACAGCCCGGGCGGCCAAGGGCCTGGAGCAGGCGGATATCCAGCCGGAGCTGGTATCTGTGGATCTGGCCCAGGCCCTGGAGGCCCTGGGTGAGGTTGATGGTCAGGGTGCGCCCGACCAAGTGATCGAGGCCGTGTTCAGCACCTTTTGCGTGGGAAAGTAAATGAACCATGTCAAAAAAAGCTTCCTAAACTGAAGCAGTGCCCAATGGAATCCCTGCCCATACCCCCTGATTTGGACCTGGACAGTTATCAGGCTAAAACCCTGCAAAGCCTCAGCCGGCCTTTTATGCTTTTGACCGAAGAGCTGCTTCGCTGGAACCAGGTGCACAACCTGAGCGGCCACAGCTCCCCGGATCAGGTGGTGGTTGACCTTATTTTGGATTCCTTGTATCTGGCCCCGCAGGTTCGAGGCACCAGGATCTTGGATATCGGCTCCGGAGCCGGGTTCCCGGGCCTGGTCTTGGCCTTGGCATTGCCAGGCACTGAAGTCACCTTGCTGGAGCCCAGGTCCAAACGGGTCAGTTTCATGCAACATGCAGTGCGCATTTTGGAGCTGGGCACCCGGGTCGAGGTGATAAAGGGCAGGGCCGAAGAGAGCGGCCTGGCCAAGCCTGATTTTGACACCGTGACCGTGAGGGCAGTGGGCAGCCTGAAGCTGTCTCTTGCCCTGGCCCAACCCTACCTGGCAAAAAATGGATTGATTTTACTGCCCCGGGGAATCAAGGATCAGGGGCAAGCCGAGGCTTTGGGCCTCAAAGTGATACCTTACGACCTTCCTCAACCCTATGGCCGGAGAATAATCGTGTTGGCTCCGGCGTCATGTTTCACGTGAAACGTATCCTTGGCCAGGTCCCAGGCCATTGCCGCCTGCCTTCTTTTGTGAGGCTATTTCCGTTTTAGCTATAAAGTTTAGAAACTTAGGGTCTAGGTTTCACGTGAAACATTTGCTCTGGGGCTATTTCTTGGCTTCCCGGCCCTTTTCCGTGGGCAAAACCAGGGTGAAGGAGGCCCCTCTCCCGGGCGAGGACTCCAATTCGATCTTGCCGCCGTGTTGCTTTATTATGCCGTGGCTGATGGAAAGACCCAGGCCGGTTCCCCTGCCCCGGTCCTTGGTGGTGAAGAAGGGCTCAAAAACTTTCCTGGCCGCTTCGCCGCTGAGTCCGGGTCCGGTGTCCTTAAAACGCATGCGCACCTGGCCGCCTTCTGCCCAGGTGGACACCTCCAATTCCCCTTTGCCCTCCATGGCCTCGGCGGCGTTGATCACCATATTCAAAATGACCTGCTCCATTTTGGTGCGGTGTCCGTATAGCCGGGGTAAATCCGGGGCCAGGCTAATATTGAGTTGGATGTCCTTCATTATCATGTGCCCCTCGACCAGAGAGAGAACATCCTGGAAGACATAGTTTAAATCCATGGCCTCCTTTTCCGGTCCGTCGTCCCGGGCAAAGTCCAACAAGCCCCGCACGATTATGCGGCAGCGGTTGGTCAATTTTATTATCTTCTCGGCATTGGCCTGGGGAGTGGAGCCTGGCTCCAGGTCTTCGGCTATCAAATGGGCATAGGTCAAAATCCCCCCCAGGGGGTTGTTGACCTCATGGGCCAGGTCAAAGGCCAGCTTGCCCGTGGCTGCCAGGCGCTCTGAACGGATAAGCTGCTCTTCCATGCCCTTGCGCCAACTGATATCCCTCACCGTGAATAAAATGGCCTTTTGACCCTTGTAGCGCACCTCTCCTGCATCCATCTCCAGGTCAAAGCTCTTGCCTTCCCTGAGGCCCTTTCCTTCAAACACGCCAGGGTACTCACCTTGTTCTTTTAGCTGCCTCATCCATTCCAAATAGGGCCTTTTTTGCTCAGGGGCGATCATCTGTAAAAAATCCCCATGGACCCCGCCTAGGTCCTTGAGCCCGAACATCTCCAAAAACGCCTGATTGGCAAATACAAACTCATCGCCGCTGTGCAGGGTTATCCCCTGCTGGCTCGACTCCACCAAGGTCCGGTAGAGCTGCTCGCTCTCGGTTAGCTGAACCTCCAGCTCATATATCTCGGTGAGGTCAAGAATCGCCTCCACCGCCCCCACTATCTTTCCCTTTTCATCCTTCAGGGTGGTGGCGGAAAAAAACACCTCCTTGGGACGCCCGCCCAGGTTCTCAAAATGCCCTTCCGCCTCCCAGGCATCCTCCATCACCGGCGAGCGCCGCAGGCCCTTGGACCCGTATATCTCCCACATGCTGTCATAATCCTGGTTCAGAACCAGGTCAGCCAGGGTTTGACCTTCCGGCCGCTGGAAAACCTCCCAGGCCTTGTCCTGGCCCAGAATAGATCCCCGCTTCACACCGGTGAGTTCCTCGCAGGCCCGGTTCCAATGAATGATCCTATGCCCCTCATCCATCATGAATATGCCCACCGGCGTAACCTCCAGGATGGAGCTGACCAGGCGGCGCTCCCGCTCGGCCTGGGCCTGGGCCTGTTTGCGCGCGGTGATATCCTTGATAATTCCCTCGTAGCCTTGTATCTCCCCTTGGGCCTCGCGCACGTCCGCGGTTATGGACACGTCAATGGGGGTGCCGTCCTTTCGTTTGAAGGTGACCTCGTAGTCCTTGACAAATCCGTATTTTTCTATGGCCTCTTGAAACAGCTTCCGGTCGTCGGCATGGAAATAGGCTGCCTGGGCAATGTCGGGCACTGCCAAGAGCTCCTCGCGGCTGGCATAACCCAGCATCTTCACTCCAGCAGGATTGACATCCATCCAGCGCCCATCTCGCGATGACAGGTAGATCATATCCTTGGAGTTCTCAAATATTCTACGGTAATCCTCAAGTCTGCTCTCCGATTGGCTGCGCAGCAGGATGCTATCCAGGGCCAGGTCCAGATAACCGGCAATAATCTTGCCCAACCCCTGGGGCCAATCCAAGGCCTGATCAAAAAGCAGTACAGCCAGGCCCCTTCCCTCAGCCCAGGTCAGGGGCCAAACCGCCACCCACCTGCTGCCTGCCAGCTCATCTATAAGGCGGTCCAACTCCTTGCAACCCGAGGCCAGGCCCTGTCCCGGAGACAGCAAGGGCCACTTAATCTCTGCCAAGGCCTCGCTGAATTCAGGACCTGGATGCGAAACCGCCTTTTGCACCCTGCGCAGCTCTGAGGGCGACAAACCTTGGTTTGCGCTCAAGATCAGGCCTTCGGAGCCCTTCCAGGCATGTAATGCCCCGCCCCGGGCCTCCACAACCGCCAATAATTCAGTCAACAGGTCCCGGGCAGCCCGGCCCGGCAATGACCTGGTTTGAGTCAGCGGGCCCAATTTCCGGATAAGAGATCCCAAGATTTCCAGGGCATCGGCCATGGAACACCCCCTCCATCCAACTAAACCGATCTTCTTATGCGTATTTTACTATTTATCCTGCCTGCCTGGCAAAAGCACTCTTGCCTATCTGCCCAGGTTTTTGCCCCGATTCCGGCGCTGTGGTAGCATCCTGGCCATGAGCGAACCGATCACCATCATCGGCGGCGGCCTGGCTGGCTGCGAGGCCGCGCTACAGGCAGCCCAAAGCGGCGTTTCGGTCAATCTGATTGACATGAAGCCCCAGGAGTTCACCCCTGCCCACAAGCTTCCCCAGCTGGGCGAGCTGGTCTGCTCCAACTCCCTGCGCTCGGCCGCGCCTGGTTCGGCGGTGGGGCTTTTAAAAATAGAAATGGATATGCTGGGCTCGGCCCTCATGGACGCTGCCCGGTCCTCCCAGGTGGCCGCGGGCCAGGCCTTGGCCGTGGACCGGCATAAATTTTCAGGACTTATGGAAGCGTCACTGGAATCGCAACCCCTGATAAAGCGCATCTGCTCCCGGGTGGACCGGCTGCCGGACCAAGGGCTCACCATCTTGGCCACCGGCCCTTTGACCACCCAGGCCCTGGCCCAGGACCTGGCCCGTATCACCGGCAGCCAAGGGCTTCATTTTTATGACGCCATCGCTCCCATTGTCCTGGCTGATTCCGTGGACATGGACCAGGCCTTTTGGGCGGACCGCTATGGCAAAGGTTCGCCCGATTACTTGAACTGCCCCCTTACCAAGCCGGAATACCAGGCTTTTTTTGAGGCCTTGACCACGTCGGAGCAGGTGCCCCTGCATGATTTTGAATCACCCCGCTTTTTTGAGGGATGCCTGCCCATTGAGGTGATGGCCGCCCGGGGGCCCCAGACCCTGACCTTCGGCCCCATGAAGCCGGTGGGGCTGGAAGACCCCCGCAGCGGCCGCCGGCCCTTTGCCGTGGTGCAGCTGCGCAAGGAAGATGCATCCGGCAGGCTCCTTAACATGGTGGGTTTTCAGACCAAACTCACCCACAGGGCCCAGGAGCGGGTCTTCCGCCTGATCCCGGCCCTGGCCCAGGCCGAGTTTGTGCGTTTGGGCTCCATTCACAGGAATACCTTTTTAGATGCGCCCCGGGTCCTGGAGCCGGACCTCAGCCTCAAGGCAGCCCCTCACATCCTGATCGCAGGGCAGCTTTCCGGGGTGGAGGGATATGTGGAGTCCGCGGCCATGGGAATCCTGTGCGGGCTCAATGCCGCCCGCCGGCGATTAGGTCAGCCGGTTATCTTACCCCCGCCAACCACCGCCCTGGGTGGCCTGCTGGCCCATTTGGCCAACCTTGAAACCAAGGACTTCCAGCCCAGCAATGTTAACTTCGGCCTCTTGCCCCCCCTGGGCCGCAAGCTTCCCAAAAAAGAGCGGGGCCTGGCCTATGCCCGCCGGGCCCTGGCTGACCTTAATGACTGGATGAACCAAAACGGTCTGGTGATTCACCAATCCCCGCCCAGGGTATAACAACGTATACCCCGGTTTTTGTCACAAAGCGCCACAATCATTTTTTTCGTAGTAGTTTCTGCTTTTCCGAAAACAAACGCCCGGCAAGCGGCATTAGGCCAAGCCTGCTCAGCATCCGATTCGGAGAAAATCCGCTTCCAGGGCCAGGCAAAACGTATGAACCGGTTAAATTTGCGGCTGGACAAAATAACCACTTGACATTGGAGCGCCCCCTATCACATTGTTATTACACCGTTGGTACAATTGTCTCTTTCAGCCAGCACCGGCCCCGGGTGCTCTTTTCTGTTTTTTATAGTCATATATGCTCTTTGCGTCACGGAGGATGCAGCAGTGATCAAGAAACTGACTCGTCACGGCAACAGCATGGCCCTGGTTATCGACAAGCCGATATTGGAGCTCCTTAAGATCTCGCCGGATACGCCTTTGGAGCTAACCACTGACGGAAGGGCCTTGATCGTCTCCCCTTCACGCCTGGGCGACCGCCGTTCAGCCCTATCCTTCTTCCTGCAGCAGGCAGACAAGAAATACGGAGACGCCCTGGATGCCTTGGGAAGATGACCAGGAGATTCACTTCCTCACCCTTGAGGAGGTGGTACAGATCCACCAGGACCAGGTGGAGAAAACCGGAGGCCAGATGGGTATCCGCCACGAAGGCCGCCTGCGGGCCTGCATCTCCCTGCCGGCCAACAAAATGGGGGGATCCTACGCCCACCGTGACCTTTTTGAAATGGCTGCTGCCTATCTATTCCATATTGCAGACCAAAAACCTTTTTTAGAGGCCAATGACAGGGTGGCGGCCATGGCTGCCTTGTATTTTCTCTTCCTGCATCATATAGAGCTATCCGCTGATTCCGCAGAATTCGCTTTGGTCGTCTCAAACGCCAGCCGGGGCAAGGCATCTAAGATGCAAATAGCCGATTTTCTGAGGAAAAAATCTATCTTGGTAGATTAAGTTCAACCCTTAGATCAAGGCGGCCA
>JASFOZ010000159.1:0-8368 GCA_050116255.1 Desulfarculaceae bacterium | reverse complement strand
AGGGTCCGAGTCTTTATAAGCCGGCTCAAGCCAATCGGGCCTTAGTTTTTGTGCTTGCTCGAGCAGTGCTGCCAAGGGCTTTTCCTCGGAAAAACCAGGCATGGGAGTCTGGATCAGATAACGCACCTTGTAGGCTGACAAAAGGCGTTCCATCTCGGTCACAGTTCCCAATTCTGGCCCATCATCCCCATAGAAGAGCGCGGTTGGCCGGGCTGAAAAAGGCCTGATCGCCTTGCGGCCGGTGTAGAGATAAATCATGCTGTCCAGCCCGGCAGCCATCACATCGTCAGAACGGCTGTGATCCTTTATCCAGGCGAACACGCGCTCATAGCCTGTCCAGGGCGCGTTACGGTTAAATATTCCGTTTGCAGGATAGCCGGTGCTGGAGTTGACGTCTGCGTGTTGCGCCAAAAGCCAAAAATTGGAGCCAATAAACACCGCCAGCAATATTGAGGCAAAAAACCTTAGGCCAGCCCCTTTCGCCGCCCGAGGCAGGAGCAATCTTTGCCCCTTAAAAAAATAAACCAGAAAAAAGGGCAGAAGCGGCAGAATAAAGCGCGGTGGAGGCCAGGGCCAAAAGGCGACCACCAAAGTGTAGCCGGCCAGAAACCAGGGCAGAAAGCGGGTCCGGGAAAGATGGCTGCGGATCATAATAAGGGCCATTAGGCCGGGCAGTAATCTGACCGCAATCTTCAGCCAAAAATTACCCTGTCTCAGCCATTCCTCCAAACCGGGCAGGCCGAGGTTGGTGATGCTGGAGGTGATCATGAAAAAATTCCAGAGCAACACCCGCAGGATCGACCCCAGCCCGAAGCTGGACCACCAGCCCAGGTAGTCGGTGTAGTACATGGTGCTGGTATCAGTTTGGGTCCCGTACAAATGGATCAACACCCACAATACCCAGGGCAGAGCCCCCAAGGCCGACCCCAAGGCCACCCAACCCAGAGGCCTCCCTCGCCACCATAGCACCAGCCAGGCGGCCGGGATCACCGCCGCGCCCACGGTGCGGCATAAAAAGGGCAAGGCGAGTAAAACCCCCAACAATATCTGGCACCCGGGTTTGACCCAGGGCCGTTCCAGATGGGACTCCAGGGGCCAAAATCCCAACAGCAGCAGGCACAAAAAAGGCAGCTCGGTCAGAGCTTGGGTGCTGAAAAAAAGAAAATGGGCGGAAGTGGCGAATAGCAGGCAGGAGGCGGCAGCGGCAAGCCGGCCGCAGTAGCCGAAACGCACCAAAAACAAGAAAGCGCCGGCCACTGCCATGGCCCCGGAAACCAGGGAGAGCATCTGCATGGCCAGCAGGTTCTGGGGGAAAAAGGGCCAGATTTTCCAGATCAGGGCCAGTATGGCTGGGTATAAAAATGGATACTTGGTCTGAACCGGGGCCTGGGGCAGATTGATCAGGCGGTAGCCGTCCCCTTGGGCCAGGGCCTTGGCTGTGGCCAGGTAGACGCCGTCATCGTGATAGGTGCCGCCCACTCCCACGGTCATCTGCCAAGCCCCCAACCCCAGCGCAAGCCCCGCCAAAAGGGCGGCCACAAGAAAGTCTCGGCGGTTTAGAGGGCTGGATTTGTCAGGCACGGCATCGCTCTACAATCCGGGATCAAGCTGGAGTTTTCACACCCTATGTCATCAGAGGAAACTATAGCATCATCCCAGTTCAAACGGGGTCATCCGGGTGTGTTACCCATGTCATTTCTGGCCAAGGTTTACCCAAGGCCGCAGGGAAAAACCGCCGATGACCCTCCGTTCCATCGGCTTGATTCAATGCACTGAGAAGCAAAAACCCCGGAGAGGGTGCTCTCCGGGGTCAAAGCCAATCAGGTTGTTTCTATTTCAATAACCGGTCAGGTCTTACACTTATTTGCTGGGCAGGCCGGTTATGCTGCCGCGCCACACGCGAGAATCCTTAACCGGCGCCGCCTGAAATTGCCTCACCTTTCCTTCCTCAGTGTGGTGCAGGACCAAACTCACTTGCGCCGCCGGGATCTCTGCTCGCCAGTCTTCTTCAGCCTGGCTGGTATCGAAAACCGCCGGCCTCTCCAGGTTTTCCGGGTTAGGACCTAGAGACTGGGGAGTGCTGATGGGATTCTCCAGCACAGGTCTCATTTCAGCTCCTGTCTGGAATTCTGGGTCTTGGATCATCACCGGAGAGGAGTTTGTCTCTTTCACCATCACCGGCACCTCAACATCCCCTAGCAGGCCGTTGATCAGCCTGTCTTCAGCGCTCACCGCCATGACCGGCTCTGGTTTGGGGAAGGGTTTGGCACCCCGGGTACTGGCTACAGGTGTTTTTTGCTTCGGCTTTTGGGGCGCTAGGCTCTTTTCCCTGATTCCAGGAGAAGCTACCGGCATTTTAACAGTCCCGCCGGAGGGGTAGGGCCGGGGCAGACTGACAACCGCAGGCGGCGGAGCCTCAGGGCCGCTTAATTCGCTGCCGATCTGCTCCAGATGCCGCCCCGCCAGGGGATAGTACCTGGGCATCCTCTGGATCGCCCGTCTGAACTCGGCCGCAGCCCGATTGTGCTGCCCTTGCCAGGCCAATACCACCCCCAGGTTGTTATGGGCCTGCGCCTGTCCTGCCGCCTGTTTAAAGGCCCTCAAGGCTTCGGCCTCTCTCCCGGCCTTGGCTAAAACCAGGCCCAGATTGTTGGCAGCCAGGCGGTAGTGTGGTGATAGCAAAAGAGCCTTGCGCAGACTGGACTCGGCCTTTTTGAGATCAGCCGCAAGCATGTATGCCAACGCCTGATTGTTGTACAAGGCCGCCTCTTGAGGACGGATCCTGATGGCCTCAGCCAATGCCTGCAGCGCCTGTTTGGGTTGTTGGCGGCGGTTGAGTATCACCCCCAGAGCGTTGTGTGCCTTCCAAAGACGCGGATCCAACCCCACCGCCTTGTTGAGAGCCTCTTCCGCATCCTGGAGGCGGTTCTGCCCCAGCAAGGCCAATCCCAGCCCTTGCCAGGTGACGGCCTGGCTGGGATCGCCTTTGGCCAGGTCCCGGAACAATCGTTCAGCCGGGACAAACATCCGGGCCCGCAGGGAGATCTCAGCCATCTTGGCACGCAAACGGGAACGTTCCCCGGGTTTTACCAAGGCCACCGCCCGCGAGTACTGGAACAAGGCTCCAGTCCAATCCCCCTGCATCACCATCTTGTCGCCCTGGGCCTCTAGATGCTTAGGTTCCAGGGCCGGATTTTCCCCCTGTTGCTCGCCTGGCAATTGCCGGCGCGCGCTCTGCAAGGCCAGCAACTGATCAGCCTCATGGGAGTTAAGGGCCCGGGTCAAATTCTGGTTTTTGCCGCCACAGCCGGCAAGCATGACCATGCCCAGCATCAAAAAACCCACCGTAACATAGGCGGCGTCTCGCTTTTTCACGATAGCCTCCTCTCTTAATGCATGATAGTTTCGCTAACCCGGAGTATGGCCGGGCCGGCCATAACCAACATGATGGCCGGAAAGATCAAAAACAAAACCGGAAACAGCAACTTCAAAGGAATCTTGGCTGCCAGTTCCTTGGTCTTTTGCCTTCTTTTGGTGCGGACTGAATCCGAGTGGACCCTAAGCGACCGGCCCACGCTGACTCCATAGCGGTCAGCCTGGTTGAGCATATTTACCAGGCTGGTCATCTCGTCAACTCCGCAACGCACAGCCAGATTTTTAAGCGCCCGCTCCCGGGCAATGCCTGCCCGCAGCTCCAAAGAAACCAAGGTCAACTCACGGGCCAAAACCGGTGAGCTGTCACGGACCTCTTTGGCAACCCGCCTTATAGCCGCGTCCAGGCCCAAGCCCGCCTCCACAGCGATCACCAGCAAGTCCAGCACATCGGGCAGCTCTTTGCTTATTTTGTCTCGCCGGTGGTTGCCTTTGCGGGTGAGAATCAGGCTGGGCAGCATGAAGCCAAGGGCGGCGCTGCCCGCCATTACCAGGGGCAGCAGAGCTCCTTGCAGCTTTCCGGGCAGGGGCGTCAACAAAATCAAACATGGCATAAGCGCCAGGCTGAAAACCTTAAGCCCCAGATAGACATTTATCGCCGATGAAGATTGGAAGCCCGCCACCATCAAATCGCGGCGCACGCGGCTGATTTCCCAAGGTTGCCGGGGAATCGCCGGCCTGGCTATCTGAACCAAAAACTCCAGGACTTTGGAGCGAAGGCGTTGGGGCAGATTTTGATTCCCGGCATCCAGATCATTCTGCTGAAGATCGCGCACCCTGCGCAAGGCGGGATCCTCGCGCATGAACACCATACTGACCGCCCCGAACATGAGAAGCACCGCAAAGCCAGCCGCCAGGCTCAGAAGCACCGGAACCAGATCCAAATTGAAATTCATTAGTAAGTACTTTAGGTCCATTTCCTAAAGCTCCTTCAGCCCGGCTATATCTTCAGATTCACCAGGCGTTTAATTACAAGCATCCCCACCAGCTGGAATGCCCCCCCCGCTATGAGCAGGGCATTACCCATGGGGTGTTCAAACAGATATCCCAGGTAGCCGGGGCTGATCATCATCAAAAGCGCCAACATACCGGGGGCCAAAAGGCAAAGTATGGTACCCGAGAGCCTCCCCTCTGCGGACAAGGCCCGTACTTCGCGCATCAGACTAAAGCGCTCTCTTATGATGTATCCCATGTTGTCCAGGATCTCGGTGAGGTTGCCACCGGTTTCCTTTTGCATGATCACTGCCGTGGCGAAGAACTTCACATCCTGCAGGCCCACCCTTTTGACCAAATCGCCCAACGCGTCTTCAACACTTTTTCCGTAGGAGTAATCGTCGAAGGTTTTGGCAAACTCGCCGGCAATGGGTTCATCCATCTCTTCACCCACCACCCGCAAGGCCGCATTGAATGAATGGCCTGCGCGTAAGGCTCTGGCAATGAGGTCCACCGCCTCCGGAAACTGTTCGTCAAAGGCATTCAAGCGTTTTTTACGCAACGTACGTAGTGAAATAATAGGAAGTGCGATGCCTCCCAGGGCTAAGCCAGCCCCCAGCAAAAGCGAGCCTCGCCACATCCCTAAAAAGAGGCCCACCAGGGCGAAGGTGCTTATCAGCAGCACCAAGGTGCCGACGTTACAGGGATTGCCGGCCTGATGTAACAAAAGGCGCACTTTTTCAGTACGTGGCAATGAGGCCAAAATCCGGTTGAGCAGGGGAATGGTTGAATAGGAGCGGTCCCGCAACAAGGAAGCCAGTGCCGCCTGACTAGGATCGACTTTTGCGCTTATCAGGCTGAGGCGCTGGCGCATGGCATCGGCTCTTTCCTTATCATTGGAGAAAAACAGCCAGCGTACGGCCACTGCCGCGGCCAGCAGGGAAACAAACAAAGAAATCGTAATAAACCAGATCAAATTCGCCCTCACACTTCCTTGGTTGAGAACAGGTCGCTTTCCAGGTCGATGCCATGGGCCTGTATGCGCTCGGCGCAGCGGGGCCTGATGCCGGTGGGGCCGAAGCTGCCTATCACCTTGCCCCGTTTATCTACGCCCATCTGGGTGTATCTGAAGATCTCCTGCATGGTGATGGTATCCCCTTCCATGCCGGTGATTTCCTGCAAGCTCACCAGCCTCCGGGAGCCGTCGGACAGCCGGGAAAGCTGAATAACCACCTGTATGGCGCTGGCGATCTGCTGCCGTATGGCCTTGTCCGGCAGTTCAATCCCGGCCATGGAGATCATGGTCTCCAAGCGGGAGAGAGCATCCCGGGGGGAGTTGGCGTGGATGGTGGTCAGGCTGCCGTCGTGGCCGGTGTTCATGGCCTGCATCATATCCAGGGCCTCACCGCCGCGCACCTCGCCCACCACGATACGATCCGGCCGCATCCTGAGGGCGTTGCGCACCAGGTCGCGCAGGGTCACCTCTCCATAACCCTCGATGTTGGGAGGCCGGGTTTCCAGCCTGACCACATGATCTTGCTGCAGTTGCAGCTCGGCGGAGTCCTCGATGGTGACGATGCGCTCATGGCTGGGAATGTAAGAGCTGAGGACATTGAGCAGGGTCGTTTTTCCGGTTCCGGTGCCGCCGCTGATGAGAACATTGAGCCGGGACTGAACCACCGCATGCAACAGGCGGGCCGCCCCCTTGGTCAAACTGCCAATTTTGATCAGGTCATCGGTCTTAAGCGGATCCACGGCGAACTTACGTATGGACATGCAGGGGCCGTCCAAGGCCAATGGAGGAATTATGGCATTAACGCGGGATCCGTCAGCCAAGCGCGCATCCACCATGGGTGAGGACTCGTCAACACGCCTGCCCACCGCGGTGGCGATCTTGTCGATGATCTTCATCAAGTGATGATCGTCGCGGAAACGCATCTTCGCTTTCTCTAAGCGCCCGCGGCGTTCCACAAAAACCTGATTGTAGGAGTTCACCAGGATGTCGCTGACCGAAGGGTCGGCCAGGATGGGCTCCAGGGGTCCCAATCCCAAAACCTCGTTCATTATCTCCCGGACCAGGTTTTCGCGCTCCTGCTGGCTGAGGGGATCGGGCTCCTCGTCCAGCATTTGACGGATGACCACCTCCAACTCAGCTTCGGTATTGCGCCCCGGAGAATCGCCGAGCACCGAGAGATCGATCTGTTCTATGACCTTGTAATGAACCCTGGCCTTAAGATCCTGATAGGCCTGCTCTATACGGTCATCGCTTTCGGCTTTCACCTGAATCATAGTGAAGCCGTCGGTAGCAGCTAAACGTTCCCTAAGAGCCATTACTTGCCTCCGGCTCCATTACCGTTGCCATTTAAGAGATAGGGAGCCAGTTTTGCTACCGCCTTGGACCACTTAGCCCTCGGCCAATCCCGTAATACCGGACGTCCCGAATTCCCGGCTTCCATGAGCACTTTGGAGTCATTGGGCAGCCAGGCTAGAACTTGATGATCCAGCACCTTTTCCACCTCGCGATGGGGCAGCCCGCCTTTGGAGCTGTCGCGGTTGACTATCACCGCTACTTTCTCAGGCGCCCGCCCCAGACGCTCGCTCAGGTCCAGCAGCCGCCGGGCCGCCTTGAGTCCCACCACCGTGGGTTCCAAAACGACCATTAAAAGATCGGCCCGGTCGTGGGCCAGCAAAGTGACTTCATCCAGGCGATTGGACACGTCCATGATCACCAGGCTATGGTCATCGGCGATATAGTCCAAGGCCCGGTCCACATGCTCGGCGTTTATCCCCTCGGCTGCAACCGGGTCCAGGGGTGCGGCCAGAAGCCTGAGTCCAGGAGCCACCTCAGTGAGCAGGCTGCTCATCAGGACTGCATCCAGACGGTTGAAGTTGGCAGCCACATCATTAAGGTCACGCTCGGGGACCACGTCCAAGAGAGCGGACAAGTCGCCGCCGGAGAGGTCCAGATCCACCAGGGCCACTCTTTCCCCAGAGCCCTGGCTGAGCCCCCAGGCCAGATTCACGGCTAAATGGCTGGTACCGACTCCACCCTTCACTCCGGCCACTGCGATCAAGCGCCCCGAAGGCAGGCCGGCCACCTGGGTCTGGCGGAGCAAACGCAAAACCGCTTCGTTAAAGGATTGACCCGTGGCGGGTTGAGGCAGATACTCACGGACACCCAAGCGCATGGCCTGGAGTATGTCCTGTGTTTCCATGGAATCCCCCACCGCCACCACCGAGCCTCGGGGCACTGAGCGGCGCAAGCGCTCCAGCAACTCGGTGATCTCCTGCTTTTGGTTGTCGTATTCCACTAGCAGGATGTCGGGTTGCAGTTGCAACGCCTTGCGCTCGAAATCCCGGGTGGATAGCTCCAGGCCGGCCAGCTTGGCCATGGGCGCTTCTACAACCATGGTCCGCATGCTGTCGGCGCTCTGCCGGGACAAGCAAAGGGCTAATACCTGAGAGCCGGACTCAACCACGCCTACCTCCTGCTACTGAACCTTCGCAAACCGGGTTGGGGTCTTTTCCCGGACGAAAGTAAAAACTCTTAATAAATAACTTCATGTCCGAAATTGCCTTCCAATTCCCGTGACGACCGAGGCAAGGTCTGAGATTTGTCTTGGGGAGTGATCAACTTACCCATCAGAAAAATGTCGAAATCGTCAAGCTCTTGCAGGTTGTCAGTGGGAAGGCTGTCCACCTGGCCCATCCCCGGCTTCACTACCTCGGGAGTGACCACAATCACCAACTCGGTTTCTTTCTTTTGAAACTTGGTGCTGCGGAACAAGGCGCCCAAAATGGGGATATCTCCGAGTAGGGGAAACTTGTTTATGGTTTGGCTGACATCATCCCGGAACAGGCCGGCGATGGCGAAACTTTGACCGTCATTGAGCTCCAGTTGGGTCTTGGCCCGCCTGGTAATGAGGCCCGGCACCGTAAAGCTCTCAATCACAACGGCGGTGGAAAAATCCAGCTCGCTGACCTCAGGCTCCACCATTAGCCG
>JASFOZ010000158.1:0-8382 GCA_050116255.1 Desulfarculaceae bacterium | reverse complement strand
GGCAAGACCCTGAGCCTCATCGTGGGTGCGGATCACCGGGTGTTCGACGCCGACCCCATAGGCGTTTTTCTCACCGCCATGGACAGGCTTTTCCAGAACCCGGGCGAGTTGCTCATCTAAGGGGGTGCGGCAATGAAAAAAGTTGTCGTCATCGGCGCAGGCCCGGGCGGGATAGCGGCGGCCATCCGCGCTGCCCAACTGGGAGCAGAAGTTATCCTTGTCGAAGCGGCGGAGGTGGGAGGCGTCTGCATGAACCGGGGCTGTATCCCTTTGCGGGTGCTGGGCGCTGCCGCTGGATCGGCCTCAGCAGCGGAGCGGTCGCTTGAGATCGGCCTCAAGGAGGCCCAGCCCGAGTTGGACCTTAAGCGGCTTCAGGACCGACTGCATAAAACCGTGACTTACATGCGCCTGGGCAGCGAGAGCCTGCTTCAGTCCCACGGCGTCAGGATTATCAAAGGCCGGGCCCGGCTGAACGGCCCTGCCTCGGTGCAAGCGGGTAACGAGACCCTGGCCGCAGACAAGGTCATTCTGGCCACCGGCGCTGGGTGGCAGAGACCACCCATCCCCGGCGCTGATCTTAAGGGTGTAATCACCAGCGACGATTTTTTCAAAAATCTGGCCATTCCCAAAAGGCTGCTGGTTCTGGGCGGACCGCTGTGGAGCGTGGAGGTCGCCGCCTTTTGCAGCCGGTTCGGGTCTGAGGTCACCCTTGCGGTTCCCGGGCCATGGCTGCCCCAGCTTGACCGCCAGATAAGCTCCCGCTTGAAGGCCATTCTAAAAAAAGACGGCATAACTGTGCTCTCCCCGGCCGAGGCGGTTAAAATCGGCCGCAAGGGACCGGGCCTGGAGACGGTCCTTTCTCTAAAGGGCAATGCAAAGGCGGTGGCTTCCGATCTGGTGCTGACAACCCAGCGGGCGCCGCGCCTGGAGGGCCTGGGGCTGGATGCGGCTGGTATCCGGACCGGCGAGGGCGCGGTAGTGGTTGACCGGAAGCTGTGCACCAGCAATCCCCGGGTCTACGCCCTGGGGGATCTGGTGGGCGAGCCTTTGCTAAGCCACAAGGCCTCGGCCCAGGGCATAATCGCGGCAGAGAACGCCATGGGGCAGGCAAAGGATTTTGAGGACCGGGCCATTCCCCAGGTACTTTATACCTGCCCTGAGGCGGCTTCAGTGGGCCTGACTGAAAAGGAGGCCAAGGGACGGGGCTATGAGGTTGTGGTCGGCGAGATACCCTATGGCGTAAACGGACGGGCCATGGCTGAAAACAGCAGCGAGGGCTTTGTCAAGGTTGTCTGCGGGGCGAGGTATCAAGAGGTGCTGGGCGTACATCTCCTGGGTCCTCATTCCAGTGAGCTGATCACCCAGGCGGCCTTGGCCATTCAACTGGAGGCGACCGCTGCCGAGCTGGCCCAGATGATAGCCCCGCATCCTGCCTTTGCCGAGTCGCTGGCCGACGCGGCCCGCATGGTGCTGGGCCAGGCGCTCTACGTTCCCAAGCAGAGCGGCTGAACCGGTGGCACCGATTGGCCACGGTTTATGGGCAGCCTACATTTTTGAGAGTTTTGACCCTCGGCGTACGGTCTTTTAATGTCCTCCCTGTGTGCGGCGGAATACATTCAGCAACAGGTTTCAGGTGATTTTAAGAACGGTTAAGACTACGCGACCCTTCAGCCGTCGCCGTACCTTGAACTCAGGCCCCGGGCGGCCGTAACCACAAAGTCCTGGACATTGGTCAGTATGGTGCGGGCTGCCAAGGAACCCCGGTTGGCCAGCTTGCTGGCGGCAAACTCGGACATATCCACGATGTAGAAATAGACCGGGCGCACCTGGCCGTCATCGCCGATCTGATAGGTGGGCACCATGTTTCCGGTGGCAATGGAATGCAGCTGGGTGGCCAAGGCTATCACCGTGGTGGCCTTGCGCACCAGGTTGCGCATGGCGTCTTGGGCCTGGTACACGTTGCCTATGACCTCAGGCAAGGGGCCGTCATCCCTAATGGACCCGGCCAGCGCCATGGGAACCCCTTGAGCCAGAGCTGCATGCACCACCCCGTCTTTGATCAAGCCGTTGTCCACTGCCTTTTGAATGGAGCCAAGTCCCCTGATCTTGTTGATTGCGTCCAGGTGATGGTAATGCCCCAGATGCACGGTCTTTTTGGAGTAGATTTCCTGGCCCAGGGCGGTGGAAAAAAGAGCGGCCTCCAGGTCATGGGCCGCCAAGGCGTTGCCTGCCAACAGGGCGTGCACATAGCCCCGCCGGATCAAATCCGCCATGGCGCCCCGGGCGTCGGCATCAAAGACCACCGCCGGTCCCAGCACCCACACAATGAATCCGTGGCGGCGCTCGTAGTCCATGAGATCGTAGAGCTCATCATAATCAATGGAAAAGGGTGATTCTCTGGTGACCCGGGTGCGGAAGGCGAAAATCTCCGAGGACTCCCCGGTCGTCTCAAAGGCCTCGGTGTGCACATAGATCCCTTGTTCGGCGTTTTCCTCGCGGCCGCAGGCAACCTGATCGCCTTTTTGGAGGAGCCTGAACTCACGGACCACCAGGGTGTCATCCCCCTCCCGGACCACGGCGCAGTCCATCCGGGACTGGGGCACCAGCACCCATTTGCCCTTTTGCAGGTGCAGGTATTCGGGGAAGATGGAGGTGGCGTGATAATTTTCCGGCGCCACCCCCGCCTTTTCCACCGGGGTGAATTTAACCAGCGGCGCTTTGGTGAAGGGAGGTTGGCTGAAGTCGGGCTGCCGAAAAAGAGGAAGCCTGAAAGCCATGTCCAATCCTCGCTGCCAAAGGTTCACCGAAAACCGGCACTGGCCCTTAACTACTGATGCCCTGGTCAGCCTCAGCAGCTACAAGGCGGATATGTATGCCAAGTGGCCTGGGTCTGGCTGAGCGAGCCCAGGGTCACTAAGGTTTGGTGCGGGAGGGGTTTATACAAAATACCGGCACCGGGGACAGTCTCAGGACCTGATCGGCGACCGATCCGAACAAGGCCCGGTCCAGGCCCCTCTTACCGTGGGTGCCCATGATGATTATGTCCGCATGGGAGGTGCCAGCATATTTGGTGATCTCGTCGGCAGGGTGGCCTGCAACCACATGCACGACGGGTTTGATTTCCGTACCCAAGTGCTCCAGGCAAAACTCATCGGCCATGGCCCTTGCCTTGTTGAGCAAGCCTTCCTTGTCTTTTTCCAGCATGTAATCCGATGCGTAAGGCACACCCCAATAACCCATATCCGGCACCACGTGTATGACATGTAACTCAGCTTGGAATTTCTGGACCATATACTTCACCCAGGGGGTGATTTTGGGTGAAATCCCGCTTATTTCCAAGGCAAATAAGATCTTGGTAACCTCAGGCATCTCAGACTCCTTTCCTGATTATGTCTACCCTGCGTAGTATTTTACCGTGTTTCCAGGTATAAGGCCCGGCTTCGATCTTTGCTGCCGTCGCTTCTTATAATTGTAACAGGTAATGGGCCTCGTCTTTAAAAGACAATTAGCCTGGCTTATTGACAACATGATCGAAGGATTTTGATCTGGGGTCAAGGCCGGGACAATCAGATTGAGCACCGGCGTTTGCCGCCCCTAATGGCCGTTGTTTGATGGGCGTGAGGCCATCTCCAGGTTTCGTCTTTCCGAGGCTCCAGGCCTGGTTAAGTCCAATCCCCGGCCCCTGAGGCTTCCAGTCTCGGTTTGTTCAGGCCAGCAAGGGGCGTTTTAGGCTGCCATCGATTGGCCTCGGTTTAAAGAAACCGCCAAAATCTTGCTTACCCCTTTTTCCTCCATGGTCACTCCATAGAGCAGGTCCATGATCTCCATGGTGCGCCGGCTGTGGGTGATCAGGATTATCTGGGAGTGTTGCGCCAGCTTTTTAAGAAGCTCGTGGAAGCGGTTGATATTCGCTTCGTCCAGGGGCGCATCCACCTCGTCCAGGATGCAGAATGGGGCGGGGCGGATCAGGAAAAGGGCGAAAAGAACCGCAACCGCGGCCAAGGCCTTCTCGCCACCGCTCAAGGACTGGAGGCTGCGCAGCTTTTTGCCAGGCAGATCTACCATGAGGTGAAGTCCGGCCTCCAAGGGGTCTACGTTTTCGTCTGTGACCAGTTGGGCTTGACCGCCGGTGAACAGCACCGGGAATACTTCGCGCAGCCGCTCGTTGACATCCGCCAAGGTTTGACTGAAGCGGGTGCGGGAGGTCTTGTTGATCTTGCGTACGGCCAGCCTCAGGTCAAAAATGGACGCTTCCAAATCTTCCTTTTGGCTGCTCAAAAATTCCCAGCGTTCGCTAAGGGCCTCGTGTTCAGTGATGGCCTCCAGGTTCACAGGACCCAAACGGGCCATGCGCTGACGCAGCTTAGAGAGGTTCTCACGGGCGCTTTCCGGGTCAAAGGCGTCCTGGGGCAGGTAGTTCTCATGGTCGATGGTCAGATCCACCCGGCAGCGCTCGCTGATATCCTGGCAGAGGTGATCGCTTTGCAGGACCAGCTCCCGCTTGCGGAAATCCAAGTTTTGGGCCGTGTTTTCCACCTGGCGTTGTTCGTTACGGGCCTGTTTGAGGGAATTCTCCAGGTCGGCCAGGTTCATCTGGGCCTGGGAATGGATCTCCCGGGCCCGGCGATAGGCTTGTTCCTGTTGGTCCAGTTCCTCATAAAGCCCGGCCAGCCTTTGTTGTTCCTCCTGGCGGCGGCTGAGCAGGGATTCCATTTTTTGGCGGGCCTGGTCTATCTCTGTAACCAGGCTGGCGGCCCGCTCCTGTATGGCACCGGATTCTTGTTCCAGGCGCTCAACTTCTTCCACATCGTGCTCAGCCTGACTGGCCAAAGAGGCTTCGCTGAGGCGGGCTTCTCCCTGTTGTTCGCGGACCGCGTCCATCTCCTGGCGGGCCTGGGCCAAAGAGGCCTGGGCCCTGGTGAGGTCACCCTCCAGTTCCAGGCGGGCGTCTTCAATCAAGCCCAGTTCGTCCTGAAGTTGCTCTTGCTCCTGCTCCAGGCGCTCCAGTTCGTTTTGAACCTCAACCGCATCGAACTCCAGGCCCTCGGTTTCCCGCATTTTCAGGGCCTGCGCCTCCTGGAGACGGAAGAGATCCTGTTCCTGCTGGTTCACTGCGGCAGCCTTTGGGGCTGATTGCTCTTTTTGGAGGTCTAGCTCTTGTTCCAGGGCGGATAATTGGTCCTCGGCCTGGCTGCGGGCCTGCCGGGCCCGGTTCAACTCGTCTTCGGCGGCCTCAAGTTGCTGCCGGCGCTTGCTTAGTTCATTGTGGCGGGTGAGCACGGACTGGCCCTGGCCGCCGCCGGCCTGTATCGAGCCGGGACGGTCCAGACGCTGCCCTTGGCTGCTGATTACGGCCTGTCCCGGCTGCATAGCCTGGGCAGTGGTCCAGGCCGCATCCACATCCGCACATGTGCCGATACCGGCAGCCAAGGCGGCCAGGGGCTCGAAACCCTGGCGCGGCTGGACCAGTTGCGCCAAGGGGCTGGTCCCAGGGGGGTTTTGTTGCATCCAGGCTGACAGCTTGTCCAGGGCCAACACCCTGACCCGGCCCAGGCCTTTGTTTTGGGCCCAAGCGGCCAGGTTGCGGGCTGTGGTGCCGCTTTTTACCACCAATGCCTGCAGGTCTGGACCCAGGGCCGCCTCTACCATCGCCTCCTGGCCTGGTTCGGCCCTGAGTTGATCAGCCACCACCCCCAGAATCTCGATCTCTAACTCGCCTTTTTCCGCTGCAGCTAAAACCTTGCGCACACCGGATTGGGCCCACTCATAAGAGGAAAGCCCCAATTCCAGGGCGTCCACAGCGGCAGCCACTTCATGGCGTCGGCGGGTGGCCTCCTGCTCAACGCGCCCCAGCTCTTTCACTTTGCCTGAACAGGACTTGCAGTGGTGCTCCAGCCCTTTGATGACGTTCTGCAAGTCCTCTCGTTCGTTTTGGGCTTTATGCAGTGATTCTGTTACGTTATGGGTTCGTTCCTTTAGTGAGCGTATCTCTTGATCCAAATCCGACCGCCGGTTTTGTACACTCTGGCGGCGGCGGTCCAGATCGGTCTGTTGACGTTCGAGATCATTTGTCCGGTTATGCAGTTGCGTGCTCCGTGACAGGTGGTCCACCAAGGCCTGTTTGGCGTGGTCCACCTGTTGCTCACATGCTTCCAAGGCGTTTTGTCTGTTATGCAGAAGATCAGAGGCCTCCGCCACCGCCTGGCGGCTTTGGGCCAGCTGTTCCCGGGTCTTGGCGGAGCGGGAGCGGGCTCTGGCCAGTTGCTGCTCAAACTCCTGAAGTTTGGCGTTCAGTTCATCCTTTTCCTGGGAATAGCGGGAGGCCAAGTTGCGTTGATCCTCGGCCTGGCGTCCAAACAGGGAGATTTCGTTTTCAGCTTTTTGGATGTTGTCCTTGGTGTTTAATTCCCGTTCCCCGGCCTGGGCGATTTCCTGTTCCGCTGAAACCAACTGGACCTTGATGGTCTCCAGATCGGTCTCCAGGCCGGTGACTCTCTGATTGGCCAAAAGCAGTTGAGCGCCCACTGCGTCGGCTTCTGATTCAGCGGCTTGTATTTCTTGCTGTATTCTCCGGAATTCATAGCTGCCTACGTTAAGGTCTAAGTCTCTGATTTTTTTGCGCAGTTTCTGGTAGCGTTGTGCCTTTTTGGCCTGGCGCTCCAGGCGTTTCATCTGGGTCTCAACTTCGAGGATGATGTCGTTGAGCCGGTCCAGGTTATCCTTGGCCTGATCGAGTTTTCGCAAAGAAACCTTTTTTTGGTTCTTAAAGCGGGTGATGCCTGCCGCCTCTTCCAGCCAAAGACGCCGTTCTTCGGGTTTGGACTCTATGAAGGCGGCCACTCTGCCTTGCTCAATGATGGCGTAAGCGCGGTTGCCGAGGCCTGTATCCATAAGTAATTGTTGGATATCTTTCAGGCGGCAGGGCATTTTATTGATAAGGTAATCGCTTTCACCGGATCGGTACAGCCTGCGGGTTATCATTATTTCCGCCAGATTGGCGAACCGTTCCTGGGTGATGGTGCCGTTGTTTTCGAATACCAGGTTCACCTCAGCCAAACCAAGGGGCTTGCGGGAGGCAGCGCCGTTGAAGAGGACGTCCTCCATGGATTGTCCCCGTATCTGCCTGGCCGATTGTTCACCCAATACCCAGCGCACGGCGTCCACGACATTTGACTTGCCGCAGCCGTTGGGTCCCACTACGGCACACATGCCTTGAGGGAAGTCAACAATGGTGCGGTCGGCAAAAGACTTGAAGCCGGTGATCTCGAGACGTCGGACCCTCATATAACCCCCTTACCAAGTGCACTCTTTCTAACAAAACAAGCTCCCGTAGTCAAGCCGAAACACCACATCAAGGGGTTTTTTGAATTGGGGCAACAACATGTAGGGGTTTGGATTGGCGTACTTTTTCCGGGAGTGCACCGAAAACCCAGCCGCCGGAGGCTCATCTTTGGGGGAAAAAGGCAAGGGTGCGAATAACTTGACACTAAATGGGTGGGATGCTAACACATGCAAAGCCATTTGACCGAAAAGAAGGAATTTTTGGCATTTGCCCGTGCGATACACGGTAAACGTGAGCATGGATTCAGGGAGCTAGGGCCATGGAAGAAGAAAGAGAAATTATCGAACTAGGAGTCCTTTTTGTAGGTGGGGGAGTTTCAAGCCTAAGCGGCGCCGTTCATCTGGCCAATCTCATTGAAGAGCACAACAAAAAGGTCGAAGAAAGCGGTGAGGGAGAGCCTTTGGATGAAGTGATGATCGCGATTCTGGAAAAGGGTCAATATCTAGGAGCCCACAACCTTTCCGGAGCGGTCATAGACCAGGTTGCGCTGGAAGAACTGGTTCCAGACTGCAAAGAAAAAGGCGCTCCCGTGGAGGCAGAGGTGACCGCCGAAGATGTCTGCCTTCTTACCAAGTCCGGGCGCATAAAGGCACCCTTTGTCCCGGGCCCGCTGGATAATCATGGCAAATGGGTAGTCTCCCTTTCCAAGCTGACCGAATGGTTGGGTAAGATGGCAGAGGAAAAGGGCATAGAAATCCTGGCTGGTTTCGCCGGCACCGAGGTCTTATATGACGGAGACAAGGTGGTGGGAGTGAGGACCGGCGAAAAAGGGATCGGGCCCGATGGGGAGAAAAAGGGAAATTACGAGCCCAGCATAGATTTGCAGGCCAATGTAACCGTGTTCGCCGAAGGCACCAGGGGAAACCTCGTCAAGGGATTAATAAAAAAACTGAATCTTGATGAGGGCAAAAATCCCCAAAACTACGTGGTGGGCGTCAAGGAGGTCTGGAAGCTGCCCGAGGGCAGATTCCCTGCCGGCCGCGTGATCCACACCTTGGGTTACCCCCACCCAAGCGACACCTATGGCGGGGGGTTTGTCT
>JASFOZ010000157.1:0-8391 GCA_050116255.1 Desulfarculaceae bacterium | reverse complement strand
AGCCAGCAAGGGCCTGACATCAATCACCTCAAAGGTGACGCCGGCTGCGATCATCTGCGCCGCCTGGGGCCCCGCTTTTTCGGCGATCATCTCCCGAACCGAATCCAGAACCGGCCCCTGCCGTTGCATATCCTTGACCTTCAAATACAAACGATAACCCTTGGTCTGAAAGCTGACCGGGGTGTCCTCCACGCAAAAGAACACCGCCTGGGGATTAGACTCCAGGTTCTTAAGGGTGCGGTTTTCAGCCAGGCCCATGGTCAGGGTGCCGTCTTTGTGCAACTGGGGGCTGCCGAAGTAAGCAACATTGGGGCAGCCCTGGGGATCGGCAGTGCCCAGAACTCCCACACGCCCCGGCTTATTGACTATGTCCACAATCGCTTGACTAACCTCAGCCATTTCAACCCTCTCAGTCGGCTACCGCCTTTGTCCCTGGTTTAGCAAAAAACTCTGGGGCTCACTACTCATTTTAGGAGCCAGCCCCAGACAGACTACTATAAAACCGAGGCCGGGCCCACTTTGACCCGGCCTCGCCAGCACCCTTATCCATGGCGCATGGCCGACTCCCTCCTCTTGCCCAAAAAGAAAGTCGCTCACCGCTTCGCCGGGCGCTAGATCGGATGCTAGCATAGCAGCTACTTTGTAGCTACAACATTATTCCCTGAATAGCAACCATTTGTTTGAGTCCCGGCCAAATTTATATAAGAGCAACTCCCAGGGCCTTTGGCCGCCATCGGGCTAGCCGGCCTGGCGGATCAGGCTGTTTTCCGGTTGCCGTTGCTTGCCAATCCCGAGGCAGTGGCCTGGTTTTTCAGATAATCCAGCCGGTTCAAACCGTGTAGATAGGCCTTGGCCGAGGCCACCATGATGTCGGGATCGTTGCCTTTTCCCAAAACTACATGCCCATTCTCCTCCAGGCGCACCGTGACTTCGCCCTGGGCGTCCAGGCCGCCGGTGACGCTGGAGATGGCAAACCTCAGCAGCTTGGCATCGGTCCCGGTGATTTTGCGTATGGTGTTGTACACCGCGTCCACCGGCCCCACCCCGCTGCCGAAGTCCTGCTTAACCTCGTAACCGTCGTCAATACGTACTGTGGCCGTGGGGACGGTAACGGTGCCGCTGACCACGTTGACGTATTCCAGGCGCCAGCGGTGGGGTATGCGCAGAATTTCATCGGCAACCAGGGCCTCCAAGTCTTCGTTAAAGACCTCTTTTTTCTTGTCGGCCAAGACCTTGAAGGCGGCGAATAGGCGGTCGAAGTCTCCTGGGCTCAGGTCATAGCCCATCTCCTGCATGCGCTTTTTCAGGCCCGCCCGTCCAGAGTGCTTGCCCAGGACCAAAGACGACTGCCCCAGGCCCACCTCTTCGGGCGTCATGATCTCATAGGTCAAAGGCTGTTTGAGCACTCCGTCCACGTGTATCCCCGACTCGTGGGCAAAGGCGTTGGCACCCACCACGGATTTATTGGGCTGCACCAAAAGGCCGGTGAGAATGGAGACCAGGCGGCTGGTGGGAACAATCTCGCTCTTGTTGATATTGGTATGCACGCCCAGTTCATTGCTCCGGGTGGCGATGGCCATGACGATCTCTTCCAAAGCGGCGTTGCCAGCCCTTTCGCCGATGCCGTTTACACATACCTCCACCTGGCGGGCCCCGGCCTTGACCCCAGCCAGGCTGTTGGCCACCGCCAATCCCAGATCATCATGACAATGCACGCTCAGCACCGCCTTTTTTAGCTCAGGCACCTGCTTCTTGAGGTTGGCGAATAAGGCGCCGTACTCATGGGGCAAGGCATATCCCACCGTGTCCGGGATGTTGATGGTGGTGGCGCCGGCCTCCAGGGCAACCTTCACTGCTTCACAAAGGAATTCCGGGTCGGTGCGGCTGCCGTCTTCAGTGCTGAACTGAACATCCGGGCACAGGCTGAAGGCGTGGCCTACGCCGGTGCGGATCCGTTCCAGGACCTCGGTCCGGGTCAGGCGCAGCTTATGTTCCAAGTGGATGTCACTGGTGGCGATGAACACATGAATGCGGGGCTTCTTTGCCTCCTTTATCGCCTCCCAGGCGCTGTCGATGTCTTCTAAGTTGGTGCGGGCCAATCCACAGATCACCGGCCCTTCCACTTCCCGGGCTATGGCCTGCACCGCTTCGAAGTCTCCGGGGCTGGCGGCAGGGAAGCCCACTTCCATGATATCCACACCTAATCGGGCCAGCTTGTGGGCGAGCCTAAGCTTTTCATCCCGGTTTAGTGAGGCCCCAGGGGACTGCTCCCCGTCGCGAAGAGTGGTGTCGAATACCAGTATTTGATCAGACATGACTAATCTCCCCAGCCCAAGTTTCGCCGCATTCTAGGATACAAAACTAATCCCCTTGCGCCCTGCGGCAGAGCCTGCAAGCGGATATTGGCCCCGGGCACCATTGCCAAAGGCCCCTATTCAAGGCAGGAAGCGGTAACCGCCGCCTGCCAGGGTTCGTGATGTTCCTTCTCGTACTTTTCAATGGCCGCTTGGCTGGTAAGGGTCAGCCCTATGTCATCCAGCCCCTCCAAAAAGCGCCGTTTAACGAACGGATCGATCTGGAAGTTGCAGGAAAAGCCGTCACTGCCAGTCAAGGTCTGTTGCTGCAGATCAACCGCAATTAAATAGCCTTCCTGCTCCTTGGCCCGCTGCAGCCATTGCCCCATGGTCTCCTGGGGCAGCTCCAGGGCCAACATGCCCTTCATCAGGCAGTTGCCTTTAAAGATGTCGGCAAAGCTCGACGAGAGCAGGACTTTGAAACCATAGCCGGCCAAGGCCCAAACCGCGTGCTCGCGGCTGGAGCCGCTGCCGAAGTTCGGCCCTGCCAACAGGATGGAGGCGCCGGCAAAGCGGGGCTGATTGAGAATGAAATCCTGATTGGCTGAGCCGTCCGGATTGAAGCGCCACTCGAAAAACAGATATTCTCCATAGCCGCTGCGCTCCACCCGCTTTAAAAACTGCTTGGGGATTATCTGGTCGGTGTCCACACTGGGTACATCCAAAACCGCGGCCAAGCCGGTGAATGATTCGAACCGGTCCATGTCTTTACTCCATCTCTCTGGGGTCGGCCAGCCTGCCGGCCAGGGCGGAGGCAGCCGCCGTGGCCGGGCTCACCAGGTGGGTGCGGGCCCCCGGCCCCTGACGCCCCTGAAAGTTACGGTTGCTGGTGGAGGCGCAGCGCTGACCCGGGCTCAGGATGTCATCATTCATGGCCAGGCACATGCTGCATCCAGGCAGGCGCCACTCAAAGCCAGCCTCTAAAAACACCTTGTCCAAACCTTCGGCCTCTGCCTGGGACTTGACCAGATGAGAGCCCGGCACCACCAGGGCGCGGACGCCTGACGCCACTTTGCCGCCCTTAGCCACTTCCGCCGCCTGTCTGAGGTCCTCCAGCCTGCCGCCGGTGCATGAACCGATGAAGACCGTATCCACGGCAACCTCTTCCATGGGGGTGCCCGGTTCCAGGCCCATATAGGCCAAGGCCGTCTGCACCGCGTCTTTGTCCTCAGAACCGGCAGCCGGGTCCGGCACCTTGTCTTTGATGCCGCAGACCTGGCCCGGGTTGGTGCCCCAGGTGACCTGGGGCTCCAAGGCGCTCACCTCCAGCTCCACGATCTTGTCAAAAGCGGCCTCCGCATCGCTGGCCAGGGTCCGCCAGTGCTCCACTGCCCGGCCGAAGTCATCTCCCTGGGGCGCACAGGGTCTGCCCTCCAAGTACTGGAAGGTGGTTTCATCCGGGGCGATAAAGCCCGCCTTGGCCCCGCACTCCACCGACATATTGCACACAGTCATGCGTCCCTCCATACTCAGGGCGCTGATGGCCGGGCCTTGATATTCGATGACATGGCCGGTGCCGCCGTTAAAGCCGATATGGCCGATGATGGCCAGAATCAGGTCCTTGGCAAAAATCCTCGGCCCCAAGCGGCCCTCCACCTTGACACACATTGAGGAGGGCTTGGCCTGGCGCAGGCATTGCGTGGCCAAAACATGCTCCACCTCGCTGGTGCCGATGCCAAAGGCCAGGGTACCGAACGCACCCAGGGTGGTGGTGTGGCTGTCGCCGCAAAAGACCGTTTGCCCCGGCAGGATGAATCCCTGCTCCGGCATGGTCACATGCACGATGCCCTGATCAGGATGGTCCATGTCCATGAGCCTGATTCCAAAGTCACGGCAGTTCTTATCCAGGGCGCTGAGCTGGGTCTCGGCCACCGCGTCTGCCAAAGGGCGGCTGCGGCCTTCGCTGGTGGGTAATACATGGTCCATGACCGCCCAGGTCAAATCCGGCCGGCGAACCTTGCGCCCATTGTCCCTCAGTCCGGCAAAGGCCTGAGGTGAAGTGACTTCGTGCACCAGGTGCCGGTCCGCATAGATTAGCGGCAGCTCCCCGGGTTTTTCCTCCACCAGGTGGGCCTTAAAAATCTTGTCAAGTAATGTGGGCATAGAATTAAGCCTCTCTAGCCTCAGAATCCCTCATAACAGCGGGAACCATATGCACTAAATAGCCGGTGAATACCTTAAGGCGCCTTCCCCCTGGAAACGGGGCCCATGAGGCCCCGTGGCCACACGCCGTCAGCCCAGCCACTTCATCATGGCCCTGAGCCGCTGGCCCACCTCCTCCACCGGGTGTTCGGCCTCCATTTTTAATAGCGCGTTATACACGGGGCGGTTCGCCTGGTTCTCCAGCACCCACTCCCGGGCGAAGCTGCCGTCTTGAATATCCGCCAATATCTCATCCATGGCCTCACGCACGTTCTCGTCAATCAGAACCGGCCCCCTGGTGATGTCTCCGTATTTTGCGGTGTCGCTGACACTTTTGCGCATATGGGCCAGCCCGCCTTCATAGATGAGGTCCACAATGAGCTTCATCTCATTGATGCACTCAAAGTAGGCCATCTCCGGGGCATAGCCAGCCTCCACCAAGGTCTCGAAGCCGGCCTTCATCAAGGCGGTGATTCCGCCGCAGAGCACCGCCTGCTCGCCAAAAAGATCGGTTTCGGTCTCTTCCTTGAAGGTGGTCTCGATAACGCCGGCCCGGGTTCCGCCCAAACCTTGGGCATAGGCCAGGGCAGCAGCCTGGGCGGAGCCGCTGGCGTCCTGCTCCACCGCCAACAGGCAGGGCACCCCTTGACCGTCCTCGTACAGCTTGCGCACCAGCGGTCCCGGCCCCTTGGGCGCCACCATCACCACATCCACATCTGCCGGCGGCGTTATCTGGCCGTAGTGAATATTGAAACCATGAGCAAAGAGCAGGGTCAGGCCCGCACGGACAACCGGCTTCACGTACTGCTCATATATTTCCGGCTGGGAAGGGTCTGGAGTAAGAAAACAAATCATATCGGCGCCCGCGACTGCCTTATCCAAAGGCTGAGCCGTAAGCCCCTCTTTTTTAGCTGCGTCAAAATTGGCGCTGCCTTGCCGCAGCCCCACCACCACCTTGAGGCCGCTGTCTTGCAAATTCAGAGAATGGGCCCGGCCCTGGCTCCCATATCCGAGCACACATATCTTTTTCCCTTTCAGCAAAGACAGATCCGCATCGCTTTCATAATAAACCTTGGCTGACATTGGTCACTCTCCTTGTCGATATTTAAACAGGTTGAAAATCTCAGTTTCCCCGGAGCCGTCCTCAGGGGCCTCTTGGTTATTCGAGACCGGCCTCTCGCTCAAACGGGACTCATCCAAAACACCGTGCCGAGAAACCATTATCTGGCCGGTGCGGGCCATTTCAATGATGCCGTAAGGCCGGAGCAGGTGAATCATGGCCTGCACTTTTTCGCGGTTGCCCGAAACCTCCACGATCATGCTCTTTAAATCCACGTGCTCCACATGAGCCCTAAAGATGTTGGCCAATTGAGCGATCTCGCCCCGGGTCTCGGCATCGGCCTGCACCTTGATAAGGGCCAAGCCGGTCTCTACCTTTTCCGCCTGGGACAGGTCCTGCACCTTGACCACGCTGACCAGCCGTCTGAGCTGTTTCACCGCCTGGTCCAGGGTGGCGGCGTCTCCCCGCACCACTACACTCATGCGGGAAAGGCGCGGATTTTCGGTTTCTCCCACAGCCAGGCTAACGATGTTGAAGCCACGCCTGGCCAACAGGCCTGCCACCCGGGCCAGGACTCCCCGCTCGTTTCGCACTAAAAGCGATATGGGATTTAAATCAGACATCTACTTCACCTCCACATCGCAGGGAATAAATTCGGCATTCTTCTTACCCGGCGGCACCATGGGCAGAACCATGGCGTCCGGATCCACGATCACTTCCAACACCACCGGCAGTTTCTCACGCCGGCTGGTGGCCAAGGCCCATTCCAGGCCGGGCTTGACCTGCTCCGGCCGGGTCACCTGCCGGCTGCGGCAGCCAAAGGACTCGGCCACCTTATGGTAGGGGGGCGTCTCAAGCTGCACCTGGCTCAGACGCTTGTCATAAAACAAGTCCTGCCACTGGCGCACCATTCCCAGGTAGGTGTTTTTCAGTATCACCTCCACCACAGGGATCCGGTAGCGAACCGCTGTGGCCAGCTCCTGAATGTTCATCAAAAAAGAGCCGTCACCGTCGATGCAGACCACGTTCTTCTCCGGTTTGCCCAGCTTCGCCCCCAAAGAGGCGGGCAGGCCGAAGCCCATGGTGCCCAGGCCGCCGCTGCTGATGAAGGTCCGGGGTTTCTTAAAGGGATAGTATTGGGCCACGTACATCTGGTGCTGGCCCACTCCGGTGACCACCAGATCATCATCTGACATCAAGCCGCTGAGCTCCTGCACAACCCTCTGGGGGGCGACGATGCCGTCTTTTTCGCGGTAGCCCATGGGGAAGCGCCGCTGCCAATCGCTGATCCGGGTCAGCCAGGATTCCACATCCGGCCGTTTCTCCCAGGCGGAGGCGCCCTTATAAAGGGACTGCAACACCGGCTTGGCGTCGCCCTCAATCGCCACGGCGCAGGGCAATATTTTATCCAACTCGCTGGAGTCTATGTCTATGTGAATCAACTGGGCATTGGGGGCGAAACCTTCCAGTAGGCCCGTAATCCGGTCGTCCAAGCGGGTGCCCACGCATAAAAGAACGTCGCTGTTGTGTATGGCCAGGTTGGCGGCCCCGCCTCCATGCATGCCCGGCATGCCCAGGCTCAAGCGGTGATCCCGGGGAAAGTTGCCCAGCCCCATCAAAGTGCTGCTTACCGGTATGTCCAAGAGCTCGGCCAAGGCCAGCAGCTCGCTGCAGGCGCCGGCGGAAATGATTCCGCCTCCGGCCAGGATCACCGGGCGCTTGGAGGCACGCAGTATATCCAAGGCCTTTAGGATCTGCAGGTTGTTGCCCTCATAGGGGGACTGGTACCCTTCCGGCCATTGGGGTACGGCCAAAAGATTCTGACACTGATTTGCGATTACATCCCTGGGCAAATCTATAAGCACCGGCCCCGGCCGCCCGCTAAGGGCAAGGTAGAAGGCCTCTGCGATCACATGGGGCAACTCGCCGGCGCTGGCCACCTGATAGTTGTGTTTGGTGACCGGCATGGTTATGCCCCACATGTCCGCCTCTTGAAAAGCGTCCTTGCCCAGGAAACTGGAGCCCACCTGGCCGGTGAAGGCCAGCATGGGCATGGAATCCATCATGGCCGTTGCCAGACCGGTGACCAGATTGGTGGCGCCGGGCCCGCTGGTGGTCATCACCACTCCCACCCGCCCGGTGGCCCTGGCAAAACCATCCGCCATGTGGGCGGCCCCCTGTTCGTGACCTACGGTTATGTGCTTGATGCAGCCGTCACGATACAGGGCGTCATATACAGGCATTATTTGGCCTCCCACCATGCCGAAGATCAGGTCGGTTTCCTGCTGCTTCAACGAGGCGATCACCGCGTCGGCGCCAGTGCTGGGAGATAAAGATTCCGGTTTGTTCAGGGCCGTGTTTTGGCTGGTCATGGCTTGCCCTCCCCAAGCAGGCAGAGGGTGTGTGAGGTGGATGAATCACACACCGCTGACCCATAGGTCAAGCTCTGTAAATAAAAATCGCTGATTGTATTTAAATAAGGTTTCATAAGAGCACGCTTCGCTTCCGGGTCTGTAAATAAATTCCTTTGCTAAAAATTTTTCACCTATTTAATGAGCAAGGTTGCCGGCTCAAAAAGCTGAAAAACCTGCTCGCGGTCAGGCGAAACAAAGGCTATTTAATTTTTATATGGAGAGAGTATTAGCCCCTACAGGGGCAGAATAATGAGGATAAGCGATACTACTACGGGAAGGGAAAGGAGGAGGGCTAAAGCGCGGCTGTTGCCACTACTATCGGGTTTTCGCGATGTTGTTTTTTTAGTTGGGTGATTACTTCTCATGACAAATTCCTCCCGCAATAATTTGGAAAACAATATACCCCCACCTATAGGCTGTC